>JASFPJ010000001.1:0-42868 GCA_050116035.1 Candidatus Aminicenantota bacterium
GTATGCCCGGAGGGTAAGCCGACTTCTACCTTTAAGATTTTGCCGATCCGGCCGTTTCGGACAAGTTCGCAGGCGCGGTGGAAGTTGGCCACAGAGCGCTGCCAACTTCCGGTCTGCCAGATTCGGTGATACCGTTTCACGGCATTGCACATGGCCCGCCCTTCCCGGAGGTCGTGTGAAAGAGGCTTTTCTCCATAGATATCAAAACCGGCTTGGGCAGCGGCAATGACCGGGATGGCGTGCCAGTGGTCGGGTAATGCAATGGAGACCGCATCAATATCTTTTCGCTGGTAGAGTTTTCTGAAATCATGGTAAACCGCACAACTTTTATTCCCGTATTTCTCGTTGACGATGTCCCTGGCCTGCATCAGGTTATTTTCATCCACATCGCAGACTGCCACCCACTGGACTTCATCCTTTTCCAGAAAGCTTCTCATGTTGGGAATGCCCATCATGCCAAAGCCAATCCCGGCCATGACTATGCGGTTGCTGGGTGCGGTGGCCCCCGATTTTCCCAGCACAGAGGCGGGGACGATAGAGGGAAAACCTGCCGCGCCAACAGCTGCCACAGATAGACGTTTGAGAAATTGCCTTCGGTTCATTTCTTTTGGTTTCTTTCTCATATGTCACATCCTGATTTGGAGATTTAATTCACCTGAGTTATGCGTATAGCGAATAATCCAGGCGAATGAGTTGCCAAAACATAAATCGCAGCCAATATTTTTATAAAAATATTTTCAGATCAGATTAACTCCGTCTCTCCGGGAACAGCAACAGGCCTGACCGGGAGTTTTCCCATCTCATAACGATGAGGAGAAAGGTCCAGTTTGGAAGAGTTCATCACCCAATCCCAGCTTATGGCGCGTCCGGTGTAGGCGCTCATGCGTCCCATGATGGCAGTCAGTGTGCTCTCGGCAATGCGTTTCCCCTCGTTCAAAGGCTTTCCGTTTCTGATGCTGGCGATCAGGTCGGTATGTTCCTGGACATAGGGATTGGGAGATTCAGGCTCATAGGTGAACGCCTTGGCTCCCTTGATGTAGCCGTTCGCGCCATCTGTGTAGGAAAAACCCTTTGTGCCGATCACCCGTTCAGAAACGTTGGTGCTGCATCCGGGAGTCTGGCGGCACATGCTCATCACCCGTGCTCCGTTGGGATACTCATACTCGACGGCAAAGTGGTCAAAGATATTGCCGAAAGCGGGCGAGGTCCGCACCTGGCGACCGCCCATGCCCATACATTTATCGGGGTGAGAGCCTATGGCCCAGTTGATCACATCCAAGTTATGCACATGCTGTTCAACGATGTGGTCTCCTGACAGCCAGGTCAAAAAGAGCCAGTTACGGATTTGCCACTCCATGTCTGTCCAATCCTTGGTTTTATAGTTGGTCCAGTTCTGCCACGCCCGTCCGATCCAGAGTGCCCCCATGTTCCAGTAACACTGGCCGGATACGATCTCACCGATGTCCCCACCGTTCACCCGTTTCATGATTTCCAGATAATGAGCTTGATGGCGGCGTTGGGTTCCAGCCACGATGCCCAGTCCCTTTTTCTTGGCCAGTTCTGAACTAACAATAACGGAACGCACGCCGACAGGATCCACGGCCACCGGCTTTTCCATGAAGATGTGTTTTCCTGCCTCCACAGCCGCCTTGAGATGCTTGGGCCGGAAATGAGGGGGTGAGGCCAGGATGACCAGGTCTATATCTGAGGCCAGGATTTGTTTGTAGGCGTCGAAACCGGAAAAGCATGCAGACGGTTTGATCGCAAGATTCTTTTTGTCGAGCTTTTCCGTGAGCCGTTTCAGGGAACTTTCCCAGCGGTCCTGAAAGATATCGCCTAAGGACGTGATGACTACATTCGGAGAAGACCGGACACAGTCGATGGCGGCGCCTGTTCCCCTTCCTCCGCAGCCGACCAGCCCGACCCGGATCTTTTTCGAACCAGCCGCAGAAAGGATCCCGGTTCCGGACACAGCTGCAGCCAGCGAGGCTGCAGAGGTCACTTTAATAAATTCGCGTCTGGATAGGCCCTGTTTTGTTTTTTTGTTTTTCATTTCTCTATTCACTCCTTAAAATTTATTCATTGAATGGTCTCGATTTCAATAAATACTGAATTATTCTGACCGCAAAATCAGCTCCGCTTTTTCTGATTAAAAATCATCGCAGGTCCTGTAGGCGGCGATCACAGCTTTTTCTCCTTCTCGACCTGGCTGGCTTTTGCCGTGCTCCATGCACAGCACGCCGTCATACCCTTTATTGTGCAGGTGTTTGAAAATATTCTTGTAGTTGATTTCACCGGTAGTTGGCTCCTTGCGGCCAGGAGAGTCTCCCAAGTGAAAGCTGGCGATCTCCTCCCATGCTCTGTCGATGTTCGGGATCAAGTTACCTTCGGTGATCTGCTGGTGGTAGAGGTCATTGACGATCTTGCAGTAGGGACTGTTGACAGCCCGGCAGATCTGGTAGGCCTGGGGAATTTTGGTCAGGAAAAGACCAGGATGGTTCCACGGATTCAGAGGCTCGATCACGATCACAAGGCCTGCCGGTTCACAGATCTCCACACACCTTTTGAGGTTTTCGACAACATTGGCGGTCTGGTAATCCCATTCCAGGCTTTCATCGTAACGTCCGGGGACAACAAGGGTCCATTTGGCATTGGTGCGTTTGGCTGTTGCCACAGCGTCTTTCATCGTTTGAGCGAGCATCTTCTGGATGTCTTTGTCCTGAGTGACGAATGATTTTATCTTGAAGTCCGCGTATGCGACAAAAGGACCCAGAGTCATATTCAGCCGGGCCATTTCCTTTGAGATGGCTTCCTGTGTCTGGACAGGACGCCTCATGAGACCGTTGTCGAACATGGCGCGGAATCCCTGGTCAGCCATGAATTTGAGCTGGTCTAATGGATCTTTGCCCGCGTGCTCTCTAAACATACCCAGAGAGGGGGCATATTTGAGCTTGAAGCCGGGTGAAGCGGTTCTCGGATGAGTGTTTCTTTTTCCGGCATGGAGTGGGATTGCAGATAGTGCCGCTGCGCCCATGGCCGCACCGCCGATAAACTGACGCCGTGATAATCTTCTGGGTTGCGAGGGAAAATCTTTTTTTTGTTGTGACACCTTGCCCTCCTTAGGATTTAAATTGAATTATATTGAAAATAGATCTGTGATTACGTGTCATCTTCTTCGAATAAGACAACATGATGGATGCTTGAAATGACACTGAACGGCTGTGTCAGCGGACTGTTTGTAAGGTATTTCTGTGGATTTTTAACGAGGCAGGAATGATTATCGAGGTGTTCCACGCAGCCGGTCCCGTGCCCATCACGCCAGCATTCTATAAGAAGGAAGATAAATTTTCAATAGGAGCGGGAGAGGTTATATCAGGGAATGATTTGAGAATTTGGAGTGGAATATTAAAGAGCAGATGTCAAGACAAATGAATCATACAGGGGAATCGAGATTAAGGTTCCAGAGGCAAGTATTATCAATTTTTTTGCTGAGGAGGGAAGAAAAGACAGATGTTTTTCGTCTAAAAAAATATAACGTAGAGTTATTGAGAGATGTGTCTAAATAAAAGGTGTCAAGTCTATCCTTGCGAAATCCTTTCACTCTTTAAATACAAAGATTGGAGTCCTCATGATGATTCGAAAGATTAAATGCACTTCCCTTCTTTTCAGTTTATGCGTTTTGCTCTTGTTACAAGGTATTGGCTCCGGCCTTTCTCTGACACCAACAAAGGACCAAAGCCTGGATGAGAAAGTCAGGAGTTTTCTCGACAGCCACAGATATTCATGGCGGGACATGAATGTTTCTGAGTCTGATGGAAAAGTCCTGTATGACATTATTGTCAAGAATAACTACACGAAGGCGCTGGAGATCGGAACGTCCACCGGGCATTCTGGCATATGGATTGCCTGGGCGCTCAGTAAAACCGGGGGAAAGCTGGTCACAGTTGAGATTAACGAGCGCCGGTACAGAGAGGCCCTGGCGAATTTTGAAGAAGCCGGGCTTTCCGAGTACATTGATGCCAGGCTTGCCGACGCCCATGAGCTTGTGCCGAAGCTCGAAGGTCCCTTCGATTTTGTGTTTTGTGATGCGGATAAGGGCTGGTACAAGAATTATCTCATAGCAGTCTTGCCAAAGCTTGAGGTGGGCGGATGCTTTACTGCTCATAATGTTTCTGCACGACGGGGAAGACGCCAGTACGGGATCGGCGGATTTGTGGATTATCTGGAAAGCCTGTCCTACATGGAAACAACGTATGATTCTTCAAGCTGGGCCGGCATTTCTATCAGTTACAAGAAGTCTGAAAAATAATTTGTGTACAAAATAATATTTGAGTAAGAGCCATTAAATTGAGTAGGTTCCTTTGCCGGATTATTCAGGAATTTAAATCAATAGTAAAAATTAATATAAATAACCTGGATTATTCGAAGGGTAAAAGATGCCGGCATAGAGTGAATGAATGAACACTAAAGGAAGTTCGAATCTTAATCGTGAGAAAAATCTACATAAAGAGCTCATATCATTGAAAATATATATAGTGTCGGCATATTTTATGAATGATTCAGGATACTCAATCGAGGGAGTATGCTCCCGGGAGGATTGAGGAGGAGGTCAAATGAACAAATTAGGGCTAAAATCATCTATTTTTTTCGCAATCGCACTTTTAATTTTCAGCCAGTCATTGTTTGCTCAGACTGATCCTGAGCTGTTTTCCGGATTAAGAGCCAGGAGCATCGGGCCGGCAAACATGAGCGGACGCATAGGCTCCATCGATGCAGTTGCCTCGAACCCCAACATCATTTATGTCGGGACAGCCACAGGCGGACTCTGGAAATCAGAGGATGGAGGCCTAACCTGGACTCCCATTCTTGATGACAAGCCAGTCTCTTCCATCGGGGCTGTCGCCATTAACCAGGCCAATCCAAACATTGTCTGGGTAGGAACCGGAGAAGCGACGCCGAGAAATAGCGTAGGCGTGGGCCGGGGTGTGTACCTGACCATCGACGGCGGAAAAACCTGGGAGTTCCTTGGCCTGGAGAAGACTGAAAAGATCTGCAAGATTTTTCTCCATCCGGATGATCCGGATGTGGCTTATGTGGGTGCCATGGGCACGACCTGGGGAGAAAACGCTGAACGAGGCGTTTACAAGACAGAAGACAGAGGAAAAACCTGGAAGAAAATCCTATTCGTGGACAATAAAACCGGAGTGGCGGATATGGCGATGGACCCCAAGAATCCGAATAAAATTATTGCGGCCATGTGGGAGCATCGGCGATGGCCCTGGTTTTTTAAGTCCGGTGGACCCGGAAGCGGCCTCTACATCACGGTGAACGGCGGAAAAACCTGGAAGAAGTTGACGGATAAAGACGGCCTTCCCAAGGGAGAACTGGGACGCATGGGAATCGCGTTTTCCGCAAACAAACCGGAGATTGTCTATGCCCTGGTCGAGGCCACAAAGAGTGTTCTGCTTCGCTCGAGTGACGGCGGATTCAACTGGCAGGTCGTCAATGACGAGTCAAATGTCGGCAACCGTCCTTTCTATTATCACCGGATCTGGGTCAATCCCGCGAACGAGAATATCCTGTACATGCTCCATTCTCGAATGATGATCAGCGAGGATGCAGGCAAAACGTTCAGAAACTTGACTGGATTTCAACAGGCTCATTCGGATTTTCACGCCATGTGGATTCACCCCGACGGAGAGATGATGGTCGTCGGCAATGACGGCGGCGTTGTGATCAGCTATAACCGGGGCCATACTTGGCGCTTTGTCGAAAACCTCCCGCTCGGCCAGTTCTACCATGTGAGCTTCGACATGCAGCTTCCTTACAACGTCTACGGCGGTCTTCAGGATAACGGCTCCTGGGTGGGACCGGCCTATGTTCTGAAGGAAAGAGCTGTCTACAGCTATATGTGGATAACGGTCGGTGGCGGCGACGGGTTTGACACCGAGCCAGACCCGGAGAAACCCGGAGCCGGATATGGTATGTCTCAAGGAGGATACCTGTATTATTTTGACACGACACTCGGGACCAGCCGAGGCATTGTCCCGACAGAATCAGATGTCAAGCACAGGTACCATTGGAATGCCGGCTTTGCAGTAGACCCATTCAAGCCGGCCACAATATATCTCGGGAGCCAATTCGTCCACCGCAGCCCGGACAAGGGAAGAACTTGGGAGATTATCAGCCCGGACCTGACCACTAATGACCCTGAGAAACAGAAGCAGGCGGACAGCGGAGGCCTGACTCTGGATGTCACCAACGCGGAGAACCATACCACTATCCTCTGTATCGCTCCCAGTCCGGTGCAGGAAGGCGTGATCTGGGTCGGAACAGATGACGGGAATGTGCAGGTGACCCGGGACGCGGGGAAGACCTGGCAGCTCGTATCTAAAGATCTGACCAGCGGGAAAAAGGGAAAAGCTCCTCCGGCCACATGGGTTCCGCATGTTGAGGCCTCGAAATTTGACGTGGCCACAGCCTATGTGGTGTTCGACGATCACCGCCGGTCCAACTGGACGACCTATGTCTATGTGACTCATGATTTTGGGAAGAACTGGAAAAGTTTAGCGACTCCAGAAATCGATGGCTTTGTGCATGTGATTGAGGAGGATGCAGTCAACAAGAATCTGCTGTTTCTGGGAACAGAATTTGGACTCTATGTCAGCTTCAACGGAGGGAAGAATTGGATGAAATGGACGCATGGAGTTCCCACTGTCCCGGTGCGGGACCTGGCTGTTCATCCGCGCGAGAACGACCTGATTATCGGCACCCATGGCCGGTCGATCTATATCATAGATGATATCTCACCCCTGCGGGAGATTTCAGACGAGCTGCTAAAAAAGAAACTCCATCTCTTCAAGGTTCAGGATGCCGTCCAATTCCAACAGGGACGAATGAGTTCGCACCAGAGTCCTGGTGACACAGTTTATGCAGGAGAAAACAAGAGAATGGGAGCCTGCTTCACCTATTTTCTCATCCCCAGCGAGCGCAAAACAGAAGAGACGGAGTCAGCAGAGAGAGACGAGACGAGACAGCAGATGATGGCCCGGATGAGGCAGATGGGAGGAAGGGGCCAATTCCCCGGCATGAGGATGGGGCGAACCTCCTCCCGTGTGGCTATCACCATCGAAAACAGTGAGGGGAAAGCCATAGCCAGTTTGAACGGGACAGAAAACAAAGGGATTAACCGGGTTTACTGGAATTTTAGAGAACAGGAACCCAGAACTCCCACTCCAGGACAACCCAGAGGCTTTATGAGGGGTGGCATGACAGCCCTGCCCGGTGAATACACGGTGAAAATTAAATATGACGACCAGGAGATGAGTCAGCCCTTCACTTTTAAAAGCGACCCACGCATAGAAGTTGACCTGGATGTTCTCAAAACAAATTATGAGAAGGGCAAAAAAGCTCAGAATTTATCAAGTACGATAAACTCTGCGGGGCAACAGATTGAAGAAACACAGAAGGCGGTTCAGACAGTAGTGGAGGCGGCCCGGACTGTCCGTTCTCCCAAAACCAGAGATTTGATGAAAGCGGCTCGGGAGCTCGAAGCCAAGTTAAAAGAGTTGTCCGAAATTTTGAATCCGACACCACCCAAACAGGGAATCGCTGACCGTTCAGCCGGATTGAGAACCCAGGTGATGCGGGCAGTATCGGGAATAACGAGAGCGGGAAATGAACCCATTAGCCAAGCGGCCGAGGTAATGTATGAGAAGGTTAAGGCCAAGCTCGAAACCTTCTTGGAAAAGTTCAATTCTGTCTTTCAAACCGATGTCGAGAACTTCAAAAAAATGCTAGAGGAATCAGATTTCTCGCTTTTCAAACCGTTCAAACCGTTGAAGTTGGAAGATAAGTAGAAAAATCAAATATTTCCGGAAGTGTGATGTCTAATAAATGCTAGCTTTGCAGATTTTAATGGAATACAGACTATTAATAAACAGGGCATCATGAAGATTTTCCTATTACTATTTTGATTGAAAACTATTGATAAACCGCCCTGGAGGGAGGCAATGATCCATGCTGCCGAGAGTCATTCTACACAATGAAGTGAGTGTCGATGGACGGATAGACAGGTTCACGCCGAACATCGCTCTATTCTACGAGGTGGCTTCACACTGGAAAGAGGATGCAACCCTGGCCGGATGCGACACTCTGTTGAAGGCCATGGAAGCAGAGCAGGTGAAAAATGAGGCTAATAAGGCTGATAAGTCCACGGAGATAGATCCGAAGGACTCCCGTCCCTTACTTGTCATTCCGGATAGCTCCGGAAGATTGAAAAACTGGAATTACTGGCGAAAGCAACCGTACTGGAGGGATGGTGTCGCTCTGTGTTCACTCACCACTCCGAAATCTCACCTGGATTATCTCCAGGAACAGCATATAAGCACCATAGTAGCAGGCGATGATCATGTGGATTTGAAAAAGGCTCTTAAGGAGCTCTATAAGCAGTATGAAGTCAAGATCATCCGTGTGGACAGCGGGGGCACGCTCAACGGGGCTCTTCTTCGGGCAGGGCTTGTGGACGAAATCAGCGTGCTTCTCAATCCATGCCTTGTCGGAAGCAAAGGCTCGAATTCCTTGTTTAAGGCTTTGGATCTGACAGAGTCAGAAGGAACGATCCAGCTCTTGTTAACCCATATGGAAAAGTTGAAGGATGAAGTCGTCTGGCTGAGGTATGAGACACTCTACTAAGAACTGATTATTCTATGTGCCAGAATGTGTTTTCCTCATAACAGAGCCCAGCTTTAAGCTCAGAAGATACCTGTCTTACAAGATTGGACCGGTTCGAATCAAACATAAATAAAGACTGAAATTTATATATGGACAGGGTTTTCAAGGAAAGTATTTATTTCCCTTTTCTCCAGAACATGAAAGAGCCGATAATCGGGATATGATTAGCTCCCGTTTCTTTCATCGGAAAGATGCCTTTCATCACTAACCTGACATCTTCGACTGTGTAGAATGCGTTTGGATTGAAACCTCTGATAACCTCACCGATGGCTTCCAGATCATGGCGTTTGATGATGATATAAATGACGTGGACATTGCCCTCAGATCCCTCAGCTTGAATACTTGTCACTCCGTATCCGCTGGAACGAAGATGCTCGATGAGTGGAGTGGCATCTTTACGGGTAATGATCCTGACGATGGAATTCCCGATGGCCAATCTTTTCTCGATAAAGATTCCGATAAAATTCCCCATGGCAAAACCCGTGCCGTAGGCGATATAACAGGCCCAGTTGTTTAAGTTTTCCATAATCACCCGGAGGGCCAATAGCCATATGATGACTTCAAAGAATCCAACCAACGGAGCCAGGTATTTCAGCCCTCTCGAAACAAAAATAATGCGTAGTGTTTGCAGGCTGACGTCCAGCACTCTGGCTGAAAAGATAAGAAAGGGCAGGATAACCCATGTGAATACATCTGAACCGACCGCTGCATCCAGGTTCATCCGAGTTCTCCTTTAGTGAGTTTTCGAGATATTTCATATAATTATATATATTTTGAGGATTATGTCATGGAGAAATCAAAATATTTCAAGGTGTAAAAAATAGTCAAAAATTGGGGACAGTCCCCAATTAATCAATTTTGAGATTTGAATAACCGACAGATATGATCATCTTGAATGCCTCATCAACGCTGAGATGGAGAGGCTTGACTTCCTCTTCAGGGGCCAGACAGAAGAATCCTGTTGTCGGATTGGGAGTTGTCGGTATGAATACCTTCAGCATTTTCATTTGTCCACGGTTTGGGAGGGTCTGAGTTTCCTCGCCGGTCACGAATCCGATAAAATAAAGCCCTTTTATCGGAAACTCAATCAGTACAGCCCGTGAGAATATCTTTTTGTCACTCACTATACCTGTGGTGAGATGTTTCACGCTCTGGTAGACGGTTTTCACGATCGGGATTTTAGCGAGAATGGTCTCTCCCAGCTTGACGATTCTTCTCCCAAAAAAATTATTGGCGATGAATCCAACCAGGATAATAAGAATAAGAGCGATGACAAGCTCCACACCAAAATACGGAAAATATGTCTTTGGCTGGAGCGTAGAGGGAAGAAGGTTGAACGTGTTGCTGATCAGGTTGACAATGGCCCTTATGGCCAGAACGGTTATCCATATAGGAATAATGGTGATCATTCCCGCAACGAAGTGGTTCCTGATGATTTTAGAGATTTTTTTAAGGAGCATTTGATTTTTCCTTTCTTGCTTGATATTTCTCGATTCTGGTCCTGACAGAGGCAGGACTCATTCTATTCTAAATTCCCAGAATGACTAATGTAAAGAGTGTACGGCCAAGAATGTTCTGCCGAAAAAGATTGGGTAACAGATGATATTTAATCTGGAAAAAGTGGCGATATAATCCTTTTATGAATTTTTTGTGAAAATCGATTCTTGTGCTATTATATGATGTTGGTATCGCTAAATGGAGATACGATGAAATTCCATACAGCACTGCGCCCCTGGGCCATCCGGCGCCTTGAGAAGATTGAGCAGGTGGACCTGATCGTCGGCATCCCCTGTTTTAATAATGACTCGACTGTCGAGCATGTGATTGACATGGCCAGTGAGGGCATTGCCAAACACTACCGGAACCTGAAGACAGTGGTCATCATCTCCGACGGCGGCTCAACCGACGACACCAGAGAGCTTGCCAGGGATAAGACTGTTTACCCGTTCATCGAGAAGCTGGTCACTATTTATCGGGGACTTCCGGGTAAAGGGAGCGCTCTCCGGATGATATTCGAAGCCGCGAATTCGCTGAACGCCAGAGCATGTGTTCTCTGTGATGCGGACCTGCGGAGTATCACTCCAGAATGGATCAAGGCTCTTGCCGACCCTGTCATGGAGCATGGACATGATTTTGTCGCACCCGTTTATTTCCGGTATAAATACGACGCAACGATCACTAACAATATCGCTTATAATCTCACCCGGGCTCTGTTCGGCAAGCGGGTTCGCCAGCCCATAGGAGGCGACTTCGGCCTCTCCCAGGAAATGATCGACCACTACTTCTACTGCGGCCAGGATATCTGGGTGACAGACATCGCCAAGTTCGGGATTGACATCTGGATGACGATTTCGGCCATCGTATCCGGCAAGTCCGTCTGTCAAGCTTATTTGGGGACCAAGGTCCATGATGTGAAGGACCCTCTGGAAAACCTCGGTCCCATGTTCAGGCAGGTGGTGCATCCGCTCTTTCAGCTTATGGAAAGCCATGACGAACTCTGGAAGAGTATAAAGGAAAGCACCCCTGTTCCGGTTTACGGAGAACCTCTCACTCAGGAGCCTGAACCATTCTCCGTGGACCTGCCGGGAATGGTGGAGAATTACAAGGAAGGATTTAATAACCTGTCTGTTCTCTGGGAACAAATCATTAATCTTGAAAGCTTCGTTGTTCTCAAGTCTCTGGCTAGAAACAGGAAGAAAGACCATTTCCATATGCCAACAGAGGACTGGGCAAAGATAGTCTATGATTTTGCCTCCACCTTCCATCGCTGGAAAAGAGACAGGGGGAAGCTTGTCGAGATCATGCGTCCTCTGTATTATGCCCGGGTGGCTTCATTCATTAACGAGACCAAAGACATGAACAACACTCAGGCAGAGGAGGTAATCGAGAAGCAAGCTCAGACTTTTGAGCGATTGAAGCCTTACCTGTTAAATACGTGGGATAAGGGATGATCTTGTTTCCGTTATGAAAAAATCCACGCCTTTGAAAATCCTGTTTGCATCTTCTGAGGTCACTCCGTTTGCCAAGACAGGCGGATTGGCTGATGTCTCTGCTTCTTTGCCCTCCGCCCTGGCCTCTTTAGGGCATCAGGTCGTTGTCGTTATGCCCCTCTACAGGTCGGTCAAGGAGGGCCAGTTCAAGCTAAAGAACCACGAAGAATATTTGGACGTGCCCTTCAGAGGAAATACGGGGAAGGATCAGGTTTTATTCTCTAAGTTGAGCGACAATGTCCGCATTTATTTCGTGAATAGAGACGAGTTCTTCGACAGAAGCGCGCTCTACGGAACTCCGGAGGGCGATTATCCTGATAACGCAGAGCGGTTCATTTTTTTCAGTCAAGCTGTGCTGAGTTTGAGCCAGCTGATTGAATTCCATCCGGATATTATCCATTGCAATGACTGGCAGACTGGCCTAGTTCCTGTTTATCTCAGGATTCTTTATAAGGATGATTCTTTTTTCGCTGACTCCCGGACCGTGTTCACCATCCATAATCTTGCCTATCAGGGTTTATTCCCTGATCAGTCTATGGCTATCAGTGGATTGCCTCAGGAACTCTTTTCCATAGAAGGATTGGAATACTACGGGAAGATGAACTTTCTGAAAGGCGGGATCGTCTTCTCTGATGCCATCACCACCGTAAGCGAGAAGTACTCCCAGGAAATTCAGACACAGGAGTACGGTTATGGGCTGGAGGGTATTCTCCAGAAAAGGGCCAAGGACGTCCATGGGATATTGAACGGCGTTGACTATAAAGAATGGAGCCCTGAAGACGACACCCACCTTGCCGCCAATTATGACTTGAATGATCTTTCGGGAAAACATAAGTGTAAATTGGAACTGTTAGAGCTCTTTGAGTTAGACGAATCTGAGAATGCTCCTTTGATAGGCATTATCTCCCGGCTGGCTGCCCAGAAGGGCTTCGATATTCTGGCTGAGGCTGTGGATGAGCTGATCGAATTAGGCGTGTCTCTGGTCTTACTAGGCACAGGAGATAAGGCTTATGAGAAGCAGTTCGCTGAATTAGGTGAAAAGCATAGAGGACACTTTGGAGTCAAGATCGCCTTCGATAACGCTCTGGCCCATAAGATCGAAGCAGGCGCGGATATGTTTCTCATGCCCTCCCGCTATGAACCCTGTGGCCTGAACCAGATGTACAGCTTGAGATACGGAACCATTCCCGTTGTCCGAGCCACCGGTGGCTTGGATGATACCATACAAGAGTTTGACCCGAATTCTGGAAAGGGCAACGGTTTTAAGTTCGCAGAATATTCATCGGGAGCCCTGGTCGAGGCAGTCAAAAGAGCCCTGAGAGTTTACGGAAAGAGAGGAGTCTGGCTTGGATTGATGAAGAATGCCATGAAGGAGGATTTTTCCTGGAACAGGTCCGCTCTTCGGTATGACGAGGTGTACAGGCAAGTTCTTCAGAAAGTATGAGCCCAGTATTGAGCAAGAATGGATAAACGGGGAAGCGGTATTCTACTCCATATAACCTCCCTTCCTTCCCCATATGGAATCGGTGATCTGGGTCCAGAGGCATACCGGTTTGTGGATTTTCTGTCTTGCAGCAAGCAGAGCTTTTGGCAGATCCTTCCTTTATGTGCCATAAATTTCCCGTTTCATATTTCGCCCTATCTCAGTATGTCTGTTTTTGCCGGGAACACGATGCTCATCAGTCCGGACTGGCTTGTCCAGAGAGGGTATCTTGAAAAAGAGGAACTGGAACCAGTCCCTTGTTTTCCCGAGGGAAAAGTCGATCATTCCGCGGTTCATGTCTATAAGAAAAAACTTTTTCAAAAAGCTTACTCCAGGTTTAAAAAGAGAAGGAAAGAGGAAAATTATGAAAAATTTTGCGCCGAGAATTCTGGTTGGCTCGAGGATTTTTCTCTATTTATTTCTCTCAAGAACCATTACCAGGGAAAACCCTGGATTGAATGGCCCTCAGAGATTCGCAATAAAAAGCCTGCGGCCTTGAAAAAGTTAAGAAAAACTCTTCAAAATGAAACAGAGAAGGAAAAGTTCCTTCAGTATGTTTTTCATCAACAATGGGCTTCTTTAAGAGACTATTGCCTCAAGAATAAAATTCGAATCATAGGAGACTTGCCCATCTACACGGATTATGACAGTGCGGATGTCTGGATGCATCCAGAGATTTTTAAACTGAACAGGAAGAAAAGACCTTATTCTGTCTCGGGCGTTCCTCCGGATTATTTCAGCCGGACTGGACAGCGCTGGGGAAATCCTGTCTATGACTGGCCGGCTCTCAAGAAGAAGGGGTATGACTGGTGGATTCATCGGCTCGAGCATAATTTTAAACTTTATGACATTATCCGGATCGACCATTTCAGAGGATTTGTCGCCTACTGGGAGGTTCCGGCAGCCCACAGAACCGCTGCTCGCGGCAAGTGGATCAAGGCACCCGCAAAGGACTTTTTCACCAAACTGAAAAAAAGATTCCCAAGACTACCCATCATCGCTGAAGACCTGGGCCATATCACGTCCGATGTCAAACAGGTCATGCAGCAGTTCGGCTTTTCAGGGATGAAAGTACTCCTCTTTGCCTTTGGAAAGAATAACCCTGAGCATCCTTATCTTCCCCATAATTATGAGAAGAATTGTGTGGTGTACACAGGTACCCATGACAACAATACGGTGAGGGGGTGGTTTGAACATGAAGCCAAGTCAGCGGTGAAAAAAAGGATTTTTCGCTATCTAGGTTGCAAGGTCTCAAAAGAAGAAATTAGCTGGGAATTCATAGAGTTAGCCATGATGTCTGTGGCAGACTTGGTGATTATTCCCATGCAGGATGTTCTGGGTCTGGGAGAGGTAGCCAGAATGAACCTTCCTGCGACCAGCCAGGGCAATTGGGAATGGAAGCTTCTGCCAGAACAGTTGGGGCCTGAACTGGCGAAAAGACTCTCGGAGATGACCGAAATCTCTAAGAGGGCTTGACTATTCGTCTTTTGCTTCCCGTAGATACTGAGCCGACTGCTCAGGTATACTGGGATTGATATAAAAGCCGCTGCCCCATTCGAAACCGGCTATTCGAGTCAAGCGGGGAATGATCTCGATATGCCAGTGATAGTCGTACTTGAGGGTTTCCCATTTACCTGCGAATTTCGGTTTGGCCTCGGTGTTCGGAGATGTGTTCAGAACATAGTTGTAAGGAGCATCATGAAGAACGTTTTTGAGGCGAACCAGGGTATCTTTAAAAAAGAAAGAGAATTTCTCCAGATCTTCATCGGATGCCTCTGTATAGCTGTGGTTGTGCTGGATGGGCGCGATGAAAACTTCGAAGGGAAAACGAGAGGCATAGGGAGCGACAGCGATAAATCCATTTTCTTCGGCAATGACTCTGCTTTTGTCGAACTGATCCTGCTGGATAAGGTCGCATATCAAACAGCGTTCCTTATTGTCATAATGTTTTTTCGCGGCATCGAGCTTGATGGTGACATTCAGCGGTACGATCGGCGTGGCGATTAACTGGGAATGAGCATGAGCAAGAGACGCGCCTGCCCTTTTCCCATGATTCTTAAAAATTAGGACATATTTAAACCGCGTGTCTTTGTAAAGGTCTCTCAGTCTTTCCCGATAAGCCAGAAGGGTCCATTTGAGTTGTTCGGGAGGGAGGTCAGCCAGTGTCACTTCGTGCTGTGGGGTTTCGATAATGACCTCATGAGCCCCCACACCCTCGATCATGTCGTAGTAGCCGACGCCGATCCTCTTCCCCTCCGGACCGATGTTGAGTGCGGGAAATTTATTGGGAACCACTCTCACTTTCCATCCCGGTGTATTGGGTTGAGACTGAGGATCTCTGATAGCCCATATTTCAGGGGGAGTCTCAGATTCATTGCCCCCGCAAAAGGGGCAGAGCTTGATATGGTTGTATTTGGTCGTGTCGCGGAGATCCATCGGGCGAGCCGCCCTTTCCGTGGCTATGATAACCCAGCGGTCCTGAAGAGGATCATACCGGAATTCTGGCATATCTATCTCCTTTCAGTCATTAGATCACAGTTCCGTCCGGAATAGCTGCATTTTTGGGGATGACGATGATCCCATCCCGGATCACATAGTATTCCGAATCTTCATCGTTGATATTGCGGGAATTGACGAGCTTGACCCCGTTACCTATGCGCACATTCTTATCGATAATGGTGTTTCGAATCTCACAGTTTTCTCCGATGCCAACATCGGGGATGCCGTCTGCTTTGTTTTGGGAGAATTCCTGCTCTGATTCGAAGAAATCCGCGCCCATGAGGACTGAGCGCTCAATTACGGAATTCTTCCCGATGCGAGACCGGATGCCGATGATAGACTGATTGATTCTGGCGCGGTCAATGATGCTCCCTTCACACAGAATGGAATTCTGGACTTCAGAATGGTTGATTTTGGAACCAGGCAAGAACCTGGCGCGACTGAAGATCAACTTATCTTCGTCATAGAGGTTGAATTGCGGCAGCGGCTGGATTAAGTCAAGATGGGCTTCGAAGAAACTGCGGATTGTCCCGATGTCTTTCCAGTATCCATCGAAAAAGTAGGCGTAGACTTTATACTTATTCAAGGCAGAGGGAATCACCTCTCGGCCGAAATCTTCGTAGGTCGTGCTGGACAGCATATCGTTCAGGACTTTCCAGTTAAACAGGTAAATTCCCATGGAAGCCAAGTGTGTTCTGCCGGCTGCTTCTACACCAAATCGTTTGAACACGGTCTCAGAGACCTTAGTGCTCATCAGCAAAGAGGGTTCTTTTGGCTTTTCATGAAACTCTGAGATTTTCCCGTTTTCTTCGACTTTCATCACACCAAGTTCTGGTACCATCTCGGTGTGGACAGGATAGACGGATATGCTGACTTCTGCTTTTTTATCTAGGTGGAAGTCGATGAATTTGCGGTAGTCCATCTGGTAGAGATGGTCACCTGAGAGGATTAATACCATCTCCCCCTCAGTCCGCAGAAAACGCAGATTTTGCCGGACCGCATCGGCGGTCCCCTGATACCAATCAGGGCTTTCTAAGGTTTGGGAGGCAGAAAGAATAGTGATAAAGTCTTTGCTGAAGTTATCAAAACGGTAGGTGAGAAAGAGATGGCGGTGAAGCGATTCACTGCTGAACTGGGTCAGTAAAAAGATTCTCCGCAAGCCAGAATGGATGCAGTTGCTGATGGGAAAATCGATGAGACGGAACCTTCCGGCGATCGGGACTGCGGGTTTGCTGCGTTTTTTTGTGAGCGGATAAAGTCGGCTGCCGTGGCCGCCTGCCAGAATGATTGTTATAACCTTGGACAGAGGCATTACCTTTTCATGTGTATAGAGAGAAATTTAATGAAAATGAGGCAAAAAGTAAAGGGATTTTATGATGGACCAGGTATTCTGTACGACTTTTTCACCATTCAACATGAGACTTGCTCTATCTCAGAATGCGTTTACACTTCCTCAAGCCTGCTGTGTGTTCTCCTGTTCCACCGTTTCATTCAGTTTTTCGAGAAAGTCAGGGATAGCCGATGTCACCCGGTTCCAGTTGGGAATGAGAGGCGAGTAAAGAGGGTTCTCCTGGAACTCTTTTCCTGCAATCTGGATGGCTTTGGTAAAAGCCTCCACCATCGCCGTTTCCTGGTGGCGGTCAAAATAGAGTCCGTTGATCGCCGCATCATCGTGGTAGCATTTGATGGTATCCTGAGCGGTACGGAGGTAATTGACAATCAGGGTATTGAGAAGGCTTTCGCTCAAAGCCGCTCCTTCGATGGCGAGATTCCTGAAGATGGCCTTGGCAATGTCGATGGACATCTTCATCAAGCCTGTCTTAGGATTTTCGGCTGAGAGGGGCTGATGCTTGTGTTCATAGGTTTCGCAGAGTTCGACCTGACAGATTCTTTTGAGGGCACAGTTGCGGTAGACTTCCGCCAGTGTTTCGACTTCTATCCCCCAGTCTGCAGGGATGCGGTTAATCCGGGCCAGGTCCACGCTCATCGAGAATTCTCCTGCCAGGGGGTAGCGGAAGCTGTCCAGGTAGACAAGAAGAGGCAGGTGCCCGAACAATTTTTCCAGACTCCTGATGATCGGAGTGACGAACAGACGGGTGACCCGGCCGTGCATTCGGTCAGTGACCCGGGCATAATAGCCTTTGCAGAAGGCATAATCTATGTTGGGCGATGCCACTGTGTAGCACAGTCTTCCCAGGAGTTCTCTGGAATAGTTAACGATATCGCAGTCATGGAGCGCAATGACTTTGCTTTCTTCTCGAGAAAGAATATAACCGTAGGCTGTCCAGCAGGAACGGCCTTTTCCATCCTCACCCACAAAAAGCCCGTTCTTTTCCAGAAGTTTGTAGAGCTTGCCGATGGCTGGACCAGTGTTCCAGATGACGCGCGTTCTCTGGGGAAAAGAGGAGAAGAATTTTTTGGCCTTCTTGAACTGTGCCTCATCTGTCCTTCCCATGGTCACAACGATCTCGTTGAGGTAGGTAACCTTCTTGATGTCCTCGACGATTTTTTTTATGGCCGGGGCTTCCAGCTCAGCATAGGTCGAAGGAAGGACCAAGGCCACAGGACGATGACAGTTGAATTCCGTTAACTCACTCTCCATTCGTTCAAGGTTGACTTTCCCGAACCTGTGGAAGGTGGCCACTACTCCGGTTTGATAAAAGTCAGCCATTTTATCCTCCTTTGATGAGGTCTTATATACTACAAAAGTGAATTCAATAATTTCAACACAGACTCATTCCAACCTGCTGGACCGATGCCAGGCGCAAGATACAAGTTGGGAAGCTTGACCTCAGGATCATAGCTTCCTTCAGGCTTTTGAACCAGAACCGGATGGTCCGCGGCCCGGAGCATGGGCAGGTCACTGAGGCTGTCTCCCAGAGCGAGGGTCTCGATGTGTTCTGTTTTTTTTCTGTACATATCCGTGAGCAGCCTGAGCGCTTCTCCCTTATCGTTTTCTCCCATGAGATGGAAGAAGCGTCCGCCGCGGGTGACCTGAAGGTTAGAGAGGCTTGCCATTTTCTGGATTTTGTTGATTGCGCTTTCTTCCTCCAGAAGAAAAGGCTCGTCGTATTCTCTTTTTTTGGCCAGCTTTGCATCCTCTGGCGAGAACCCGCAGAGGCGGGCCACTTCCTCAGGCGACAGGTCGCCGAATCCTTTAAGCTCAAGCTGGAGGGAGTTGCGTATCCTGTTCAGGATATCTCTGAGCTGAGCATAGGGCGTGCCGAGTTCGATGGCGAGATAATTGTTTTTTTCTCTCTCAAAGCAAAATGTGTGTGGGAAGTATCCTTTGGGGATGTAGATGGCACCGCCGTTTTCAGCGATGAAGGGGTGGTCATTGTGCAGCTCCAGCCTCCACTTTTCGATCTCAGCCCTTGTTTTACTGGTGCAGATGATAAGAGGGATGTTTTTCTCTTTTAGGGCTTTCAAGGCAGGGAGAGCCGGCTCGAAGGAATATGTATCGTGGTCCAGGAGAGTCCCGTCCAGGTCAGTAAAAATGAGGAACAAGGAGCCCTTCTGAGAGTAGGTTCCAGCCACAATTTCTCCCCGAATGAATTTTATTTAATGACTTAGAGTTAAAGAATAATGTGTTCTCTTCACCATATTAATGAAATAATCTTATGTTGTCAAAGCGACCGGTGAATGACACGGAAAAGCATCGATCCCTTCAGTTTTTTTTCGCCACATTCCCGTGTGTTTCACGCACACTATCTGAAAGAGAACCGCTAAAAAAATTACTTTGCGAACTGATGCCCTGTTGATTAAAATGCATTGGGAATGAGCGAGGATTGATTTTTAACTGCACTTTTAATACATATAACATGAGCTAGTCTTATGAAGAAAACAACAATCCGGTGAGTTAAGAGAGAAGGAGGGTGATAAAATGAGCAGCCTCTATTTCCTTTTTCCGACTTTGCTGATTATTTTAGTTTCTTTTCTTTTTGTGAGGGGGGCAGCCATTGCTCTGATGATGACAGGATTGGAGAAGAAAAAAGCGAGATTCCAGGCGCTATCAGCGTTTTCCGGAACTGGATTCACGACCAAGGAAGCCGAATTGGTGATCAATCATCCTGTGAGGCGGAAGATCATGACCTGGCTGATGATCATGGGAAACGCGGGAGTCGCAACAGTCATTGTGACAGCTACATCTTCTTTGGCCACCAGCCGAGGATACCAACTGCCCATAAATGTAATGGTTCTTATTTTAGGTATTTTTTTGATATACAAAATCATGACTGGCAGGAAAATCATAAAAAAATGGGAGAATTTCATAGAAAGAAAGCTCGTTAAATCCCCCGCGTTTGAAGAAGCTTCTGCAGAAGACCTGCTCCATTTTCTTGAGGGATATGGGGTTGTGAAGAAGATTATAGGAGAAGATTCCCCTCTGATCGGAAGCTCGATTTCCGAATCCGGTTTGAGCGAGAAGGGAGCTCTGGTTCTGGGAATCGAGAGAGGAAAAAACTGGATTCCCATCCCCAAGGCGCGCGATATAATAGAGAGAGATGACCGACTTATCGTATACGGTCCTCATGATGTGCTGAAGGAGCTCTCGAAAGTCCCGACATCCGCAGATGATAATAAAAAGGGATAAGAAATATCTGGAAGTTTTCAGGCTAACAGGAGTCTATTAGAATTGTCTCCATTTTTATTCATTAAAGGAGGAACAAATTGATTAATTTAAGGAAAAGAGCGGCCAAAAAAACAGGACTTCCTCCGGGAACCCCTGTCTATGTGGGCGAGAGAAAGGATGAAAAGGTCAGGATTTCAGTCCTGGATTATGACGAGGTTCAGTATCAAGAAAAGGAAGCGAAAGATGTAGAGGAGTGTTTTCCATTTAAAGACACGTCAACCGTAACCTGGATCAACATCGACGGTATCCATCAGGTCGATATCATCAAGAAGATCGGAAAACATTTTGGCCTTCACCCACTCATACAAGAAGATATCGTGAACACCGAGCAGCGGCCAAAAATGGAGGATTTTGGCAGTTACATATATATCGTGCTCAAAATGATCTATCATGATGAGAATGATGGTGAGTGCAGAATCGAGCAGGTGAGCTTTATCCTGGGTGAGAATTTTGTCATCTCCTTCCAGGAAAGAGAAGGGGATATTTTCAATCATGTGAGAGAGAGGATAAGGAACGGAAAAGGACGCATCCGGAAGATGAAAGCGGATTACCTGGCTTACTCATTGCTGGATGCGATCGTCGATAATTACTTTTTCATCCTGGAGAAGACAGGAGAGCAGATCGAGCAGCTGGAGGAAAGAGTCGTATCCCAGCCTAAACCTGAAACCATGCAGGAGATCCACAGGCTAAAGAGAACGATGATTTTCTTGCGCCGGTCAGTCTGGCCCTTAAGAGAGGTTATCAGCAACCTCGAGAGAGGAGAAACCTCCATCATTCAGGAATCTTGCCGTATTTATCTCCGGGATGTCTATGACCATACGATTCAGGTGATCGATTCTGTCGAGACATTCCGCGACATGCTTTCTGGAATGCATGATACTTATCTCTCGAGTATCAGCAACCGGATGAATGAGATCATGAAGGTGTTGACCATCATTGCCACGATATTCATCCCGCTGACTTTTATCGCGGGAATTTATGGAATGAATTTTAAATTCATGCCTGAGCTCGAATGGAACTGGGGGTATTTTGCCGTTTGGATAGTGATGATTGCCGTGGCGATGCTGATGGTGGTCTTCTTCAGAAGAAAAAAGTGGTTATAGATAGACACTAAAAAGTAGATGAGCTTTGGTTTTATTTGACTTTATAATCTTAAGAGGAAACCAAAGGAATAGAGAATAGAAATTGACCTAGAGGAGGGAATCAAATGGAGGTCATTAAATCAATAGCTGAATATGGCGCCCTTTTTTTGGAGGGCGCAGCCGTTCTGGTGATAATCATCGGAGCTGTCCAATCCTTTGTGATATATATACGGCGGGGTTTAATAAAGAGATCAGAATTAATCACTCTGATGCAGAGCCGTTTCAAATTAGGCCTATCCTTGTCTCTAGGACTTGGATTTTTGGTCGGAGCAGATGTCGTTAAAACAGCCATTTCGCCCACATGGACGGATATTGGCCAACTTGCCGCTATTGTGGTTATACGTATCGTTCTCAACTTCTTCCTGATGCGTGATATGAGACAAATAGAAGAAAAGATGAAGTGATAAATCTCGCTTTGCTAGTTTGTTTTTCGTTATAATTGGGGATAGACCCCAACTTTTCTTTCAGAAATGGTGAATGTTAAGATGCGGCCCCCATCTACGACCCAAATCTATTCACTCAATTTCTCACCGCAGTGCGGGCAGGCCTTCCAGTTCTTTTCCGTAGGCTTTCCGCATTCAGGACAGACTGTGTGGAGCTTGGCGGCACAATAGGGACAGAACACGTAAGTCGAAGAGACTGATTTCTGGCATTTTGGGCAGGTCTGTGTCGCCGGTTCTGGTTTTGGGGCAAAAGCCGCATCCGATCGGAGGATCAGATAGATTATCAATCCAATTATATTACCGATAAACACCAGCAGAGCCCATAATATTCCATTCATTCCGCGGCGTTCCGCATCCCTGTACACCCAAACGATGACCATTATCCATATGATCAGCAGTGCAAGAGAAAAGAGAGAAGTGAGGGAATACCGAAACACAGAAGGGCCGATATGAATGGTCTTGAAGTTCGGAAGGCGGATCGATTCGAAGGCTCCAGAAAAAACGCCAAATGGCGCAAAAATAAAAGGAGTGATGTTTGCCGCCAGCCAAATAATCAATATAACTAATAGGATGAGTCCTATTGTTTTTCCTGTAGATGTTGCCATGTTGACCTCCTTAGCCTTGCCCGGAGCAGCCTCCCGGCAAGGAATGATTTTCTATTCTAAGATGCATTTGCATTCATCGGAAATCCGTTCATGTTTTTTCTTTGTGAACGATACTTGCGAATGAGAATCGGCGCGAAAAAAAGCATAGCTGCATTCTGGATCAGCAGAGTGAGGGCCGCGGCTGATTCAAAAGTCAAGGATTTATCCAGCCGGATTTCTTTGATCACAGGTGCGACGAGTAGCACGGTCAGGATAACGAGTGGGATAAGAGCGGCCCATACATATGTCGGTACAGGGTAGGAACGAAATCGTGAGAAGACTCTCTTCGCGGATGCAGGCTGCAATCTCATCTCATCGAGACATCTCTCCCGCGTTTTTTGGGCGAGATCAAGCGGAAGCACGGGCTTGGGCATCGTTGTGATGCCAAGACGTATTTTTTCCAAATCGTCCCGGAGACTTGCGCAATGCGCGCAGTGTTCAAGATGCTGCTCCACAGCCCTTGATTCTTCCGGGCTCAGTTCCTCTTCTGAGGAAACAATTATTAAGCGCTCGATGTCTTTACATTGCATTTTAATGCCTCATTATTGTTTGATTTTGTTTGATATTTAGAAAGCTCCTGACGGAGACGTTTCACCGCCCGGTACATCAGTGACTTCACGGTGCCGACCGGGACACCGAGAATATCGCTGATTTCCGCTTGTCTGAAGCCTGCGATTTCTTTGAGCACGAACACGCGGCGCTGCCGGTCCGGCAACAGTGCGAGGGCTTGGTTGATATCCTTTCCCATTTCTATCTGATTCGCTTCATTGGAGGAGTCGGGCCAAGATTTATCTTCCAGAAAAGGGAAGGCCTCACCTGTTTCATGCGCTCTGGATTTCTGGAATAAAAACAGCCTTCTTATCCTCTTTTTACGCAGTTCATCCCTGTAGAGATTGATGACTACAGTAAATATCCACGATTTTATGCGCTGCATGTTCACCTTCTCGGGTAAGTTTTTTATGATGCGGAGCCAGGCATCTTGAAACAGGTCCTCGGCTTCTCCTCGGTTTTTCGTGAGATAACAGGCGAAGCTGAAGACTTCATTCTGGTATTTTTCGTACAGATCATCGAATATTGGTTGAATGTTCTGTCCTGATTCATGGCCGCGCTCCTCACTACAGGTATCCATTAATTTTTCAGTTCTTTTCTGATATTTCATTACCTAGAACGTATGAGACGGGAAAAAGTTCTACTCGATAGTAACAATTGCATACAGAGTGCCGGGTGCATGAACAAAGCCTAAAACAGGATAGATACAAGAGGACTCAGTATTCGGTTCATCAATCCGAAAAATGATTATCTCTCCCCGTATAGTTTACTCCATTAAATCCGCCACAGAAAAGAGGCTTTGAAGAAGAATCCTCTCTGAGTTTCCAGGTATCTATCGGCAGGAATGTAATCACTGCCCGTCCACTGGATTCTCTCGTAGAAAGAGCCATAGCCGATGTGGATAACCGTTCCCGGGATGTAAGTGAAGGAAGCGAGAAAGTCTGTCAACAATGTCTTCCGGAAGGCATTGTATTCGACAATTCCTCTGAAAAAAAGGTATTTGTTCACTTGGAAGGTGTTCCGGCTCCGGATGATCGTGTAGTCGTATTCTTTGACAGAATCAGAATCACGATAGAAGTCAGTGTAAGTCAGACTCAAGGCGAGATGAAGTTTTTCGGCGGGCTGATAGATGACAGTGGCTGAAGCCGAGTTGCCGCTTCCCTGGTAGGGATCGACCACGTAACGGATTTTTTTCCCGTAGCTGTACGTGAGGCGGAAATACAGTTGTTTGGTGAATTGACTGGCTCCGAGGAACCTGACCGCACTGATGTTGAGTCTCTCCCCTTGAAAAACTTCATTCGCATAGCGGCCCCCTAACAGGATAAAGGAGTCTCGTGGGAAGAGTAATCTCAGGTCCAGAGAGTTGAAAGTCTCATACAGGCCGCTGAATCTGTCGCGGATTTGAGTGCTGTGAAACATAGGATCGATTCTTCTGACTAATTTTGATTTGGGATAAAACATGCGCAGGAATCCTGACCTGAACCTGGTTAAACCTGTGCGTGTGATGTAACCTGTTTCCGTCCAGAAGTCTTCCCCGATATCCTGAAGCCCTAACCGGATGATCCAGTTTCTTGTGAGATAGTAATAATCCAAGCCCAATGCATGTCCGTCGTCCCGGGTCGAGACATCATCCAACTTGGTCTGCGACCCGAAGAGGTGATATCCGAAGAGGCTGGACTGGGTTAGCCTGATCTGCCCGTCCACACCCAAAACTCTGTTATAGCCACTGGCGCGCTCTCTGCCCGTGTAGAATGCCCCGATGAAGCCGTCCTTCGCTAAAGCTCGTTTATACCGGAATATTCCAAAGTGGGCTCTGTTATCTGTTTCAGTATCCGGCAGATCATCCAGGGCATAGATCGAGGCGACCGTGTTCTTTTTTCCGATTCTCCCGTTTAATTTCATGCCCACCAAGGGATCGATGATTGTTCTCGTGTGCACGACTTCCATGAGAGGGTCGCCAGAGTTGAATCCCCCAAAATTGAATTTTTCCAGTCCCTCCAGGAAAAAAGGCCTCGTCTCCGGGAAGAAGAGAGCATACCGAAGGTTGAAATCCACCTGCCCGGCGTCTGCCTCCACCTGGCTGAAGTCAGGATTAT
The DNA here is from genome assembly GCA_050116035.1 of Candidatus Aminicenantota bacterium. Taxonomy (GTDB): domain Bacteria; phylum Acidobacteriota; class Aminicenantia; order Aminicenantales; family Aminicenantaceae; genus SOIA01. The sequence goes on from JASFPJ010000001.1 coordinate 25,210, forward strand.
AGGTTCCGTCCAAGACGAGATTGGAGGTGATACCGTATTTAGCCGTGAGACTGATGTCTCGCTCGCTCCCAGCCGAAGCCAAATCCCCTTCGTCTATTAAACGACTTTGGCTGTACGTGAAAGCCGGCAGGACTTCAAAGAGAGTATAGTGTTTTATATCATGGAAAATGATGGTTCGTGTCTGGGTTAAAAAGTTTGGTCCCTGAGCGGGATCCAGAGGAGGATACGTCCCGGCTTCAGAACGCCGGCTGATCTTGCGCTCAAATATGACTCCCATCTCGACAGGATCTTTGTGTGTAAATCGGATGCTCTTTAACGGGATTTTCAGCTCGATTGCGTATCCTTCTTCATCGATTTTTCCGTGGCTGTACCAGACAATATCCACACTGAAATCTTCAGCGCCCCCCTCAAACCTGGAATCTCCCTGGATTCCCAGAGGATTGACATATAACGCATACAGGGATTGATGGTCGTTAAAGGAGTCTAGATTGATGCAGATCCAGTCATCCGCATGAATGTTGTCTCGTCTGCTGACCGAAGCTTTGACCTTATCGGGCTGACTGTCAAAACAGCGGAACGCGAAATACAGATTCTCCCGGTCATAGGCGTAATAGACGATAGAGTTCTCGACCATGTTAATGCCGTAATCCGGGTGATAGGTTTGAAAGCCCGTCTCGTGAGGCGCCTTTTGCCAGACCGGATCATCCAGTTTTCCGTCGAGGACGGGGGGAATATCCGTTTTATACGGAATGAGCGGTTCAAGCGTATCCATAGCCGACGCAGATAAAACCATCAGAAAAAAAGCAGAGAGGAACACAAGAATTAGTTGTTTATTACAGATTTGATGACTGGTCCGTTGATGAATCATTTTTTCCATTGAATCAGAATGATTTGAAACATGAAAAGTTGCTTATACCATGAAAAAAAAATTCAAGTCAAACACAGGAGATTGAGAATGCCAGTTAGGCTTGCATTTCAAAAGGCTCTTTTTTATTATGGGAGGGCTGGAAAAAGGCTGCCACTGGAAAAATAATAATGAATGAGTAAAGGGGTGATGGAACATGGCTAAATTAAAGATATCATGGAAAGAGAAACTGGCGGACGATAAAGATTTGCCCAAGGTTATCAAGATCAACGAGAAGATGAGTAAGAGGTGGGGAACAGGGACTTGCGTCATCCCGGCGCCAAGGGAAGTGGATGAAATCATGAGCAAGGTTCCCAAAGGAAAGCTTCTCACCATTAATGAGATCAGGATGATCCTGGCCAAAAAGCATAATGCGTCGATCGGCTGTCCGATCACCACGGGGATTTTTGCCTGGGTGGCGGCCAACGCTGCCGGGGAAGCCAAAGCCGAAGGAAAGAAAAGAATCACACCTTATTGGCGCACATTGAAAACCGGAGGGATCCTGAATGAGAAATATCCTGGGGGGATTGAAGGTCAGAAAAAACTGTTGCAGGGAGAAGGGCACAAAGTCCTCCAGAAAGGAAAAAAGTTTGTAGTCTTGGATTTTGAGAAGAACCTGGCCAATTTATGAAGCCCTTCAACCGAAGTCATCCAGAATAAATATTTAAAATAGATTTAAAGGAGAGGAATCCCATGCAGCCTGATTTGAATGATAAAAATATGAATGTTGAAAGCATGGCAAGGAAAGCATTGAAGGAGGAAGGAGTTCTTTCAAACTTGATAGATAACCTGACAACCAAGAATGAAACAGTCCGGTACAATTGTTCGAAAACCTTGAATCTCTTATGCGAGGAACACCCTGAAGTTCTCTATCCGAAATGGGATTTCTTTGTCGAGCTTCTCAACTCCGATCACACGTACTGGAAGTTGAGTGTGATCCCTCTTTTAGCGAACCTGGCAAGAATCGATACCGAAAATAAGTTCGAAGGAATTTTCGAGAAGTTTTTTGGGCTTTTGAATGATAAAAGCATGATTCCGGCGGCCTGGATTGCTGATAACTCCGGCAAGATCGCAAAGGCCAAACCAGAACTGCAGACTCGAATTACAGATAAGTTATTAAGCATTGATAAAACGCACCACCCCCCAGAACGAAGAGACCTGATAAAGGCCGGTGCCATAGTATCGTTCGATGAATACTTTGAAGAAGCGAAAGATCAAAAAAAGATTTTGGAATTCGTTAAAAAACAGTTAAGCTCCAAGAGTCCCAAAACGGCCAAGAAAGCCACGGATTTTTTAAAGAAGCATGGAATTGGATAGGGATGATTCTGAGCTAGTGATTGACAAGAAGGTAGTGAAGTCCGGAATCAGCTCTTCTCATTCCTGATATTCAAAGACATCTTCTATCTGAACTCTGAATACCTTCGCAATCCTGAACGCGAGAGCTAAAGAGGGCACATATTTTCCCTGCTCCAGGGCGACAATCGTCTGGCGAGTGCATCCGGCACGATCTGCCAGTTCCTGCTGGGTCATTTCGTTGTTTTCAAAGCGAAGCTTTCTGACCCTGTTCTGAATCTCAGCTTTCGCCACGACCGACCATCCTTGAGTGGAGAAAAAGTCCCAAAGCTGAATGGGATATGTATCCCCAGAATACGCTCGTGTATCCGAGGAACCACATCCAGCCAACGGGAACACATTGGCTTTCACGATAAGTCTCATAAAGAGTGATGCATAAGAAAAACACATAAATGAGAACCAGTATCAAAGCGGCCCCACTCGACCGCCTCTGGATGTGTTCGTCACGTTCATCCTTAACAATCTTGTCTGTTCTGCCTTTGGTCCTGGTCAAAAACATCATGATGAAATAAGATAGATAACCGGCTGCGAAGAGGATAGCCACAAACACGAATCTTGGCTTATCCTGCGCATAGGTTGCCGGTCCTCCTCTGGAAAAGAAAATCGGAATGAATGCAGCTGTGACAATTCCCCAGATGATGAGTGTGAATAACGCCTGTTTTGTCGGTTGAGTCATCATGTCTGCCTCCATAATGACAATATAATCATACATAATGTATGCTAATTCATACAAATTGTCAAGTAATTATTACATTAAGTATTGGTTTTGGTTGAGCCACAAATGGACTTCCGTTGGACATCGAGAAATTTGATTCTTGTTATATCTTGACACCTTTTTTTGGCTTTGATAAAAGTGAGAAACTCCCAATGCAATTAAATTCCAATTAAGAAGGAGGGACAATGCGTATACCCAATCTTAAGAATTATCTATTGGTTTTTTTGTGTTTGATCTTGATTAGCCCCCTGGCTGGGCTGCCCATGGACAAAAAAAAGGCAAAACCTCAGGAAGATTTACTAGGGAAACTGTCTTTGAATGCTTTTAGATTGAGAGCCATCGGGCCAGCCGTGACTTCCGGCCGGATATCGGACTTTGCTGTCAACCCGAAAAAGAAAAGCGAGTACTATGTGGCCACATCATCTGGAGGCGTGTGGAAAACAACGAACGCCGGGACATCCTATCAGCCTGTTTTTGACAGACAGGATTCCTATTCCATTGGCTGTGTGACTATGGACCCGAACAACCACAATGTTGTCTGGGTCGGGACCGGAGAGAACAACAACCAGCGCAGTGTCGCTTACGGAGATGGAATCTACAAGACGGAGGACGGCGGACGAACCTGGAAGAACATGGGTCTCAAGACTTCCGAACACATCGGCATGATCGCTGTCGACCCAAGGGACTCCGATGTGGTCTATGTAGCGGCCTATGGTCCCTTGTGGAGAGCGGGCGGAGAACGCGGACTGTATAAGACCGTCGATGGAGGGAAGACCTGGAAGGCTGTTTTAACGATCAGTGAGCACACGGGAGTGAGCGAGGTTTATCTTGACCCTCGGGATCCAGATGTGATCTATGCTGTGGCGCACCAGCGGCGGCGGCATGTGTTTACCCTGGTTGATGGGGGGCCTGAATCCGCTGTTCATAAATCGGAAGACGGCGGGAAAACATGGAAGAAAATCACTCGTGGGCTTCCGGGCGGTCACCTTGGCCGGATCGGGCTGGCCCTATCTCCAGTGAACCCGGATTATCTCTACGCGATTGTCGAAGCGCAACCCGGAAAGGGCGGATTTTACCGCAGCACAAACCGCGGCGCTTCCTGGGAAAGACGCAGCAGCTACACTTCCCGGGGCAATTATTACCAGGAATTGTTCTGTGACCCCAAGGACATCAACCGGGTTTATTCCATGGATGTCTATCTCCGGGTGACAGATGATGGCGGAAGAACCTGGAGCGCCCTCGGTGAGAGACACAAACATGTCGATAATCACGCCCTGTGGATTGATCCCAACGACACGGATTATTATCTGGTGGGATGTGACGGCGGTATCTATGAGTCTTTCGACAGAGGAAGGACCTGGAAGTATTTCCCCAATCTTTCAGTAGCCCAGTTCTATAAAGTGGCGGTCGATAATTCCGAACCGTTCTATTATGTTTACGGCGGAACCCAGGACAATTACAGTTTAGGAGGGCCTTCGCGAACAACAAGCTCTCATGGGATTGTTAACTCTGACTGGTTTGTGACTCAAGGAGGGGACGGCTTCGAGTCTCAGGTGGACTGGAAAGACCCCAACATCGTCTATGCGCAGTCGCAGTACGGCAACCTGATCCGTTTTGACAAGAAGAGCGGGGAAAGGCTGGGCATCCGGCCTAAGGAACGAAAAGGAGAGAAGTCCTACCGCTGGAACTGGGATGCGCCCCTTCTGGTCAGTCCACATTCCCACACTAGACTTTACTTTGCCGCGAACAAGGTCTTCCGCAGTGACGACCGGGGAAATACATGGAAGGTGATCAGCGGTGATCTAACCCGCCAGATCGACAGGAATAAGCTTGAGGTCATGGGCCGGATCTGGCCCATGGATGCGGTGGCGAAAAACGCCAGCACTTCCCAGTATGGGACCATTGTGGCTCTGGATGAATCCCCAGTCCAAGAGGATTTGATCTATGTGGGTACGGATGATGGCCTGATCCAGGTGACCGAAAACGGAGGAGCAACCTGGCGAAAGATCGATAAGTTTCAAGGCGTTCCGGACAGAACCTATGTCAATGATATCATCGCTTCCCAGCACGAAAAAGGCACGGTGTACGCGGCGTTCAATAATCACAAAAACGGCGACTTCAAGCCCTATGTCCTGAAGAGCACAGATACCGGCAAAACCTGGGTATCCATCTCTTCCAACCTACCTGAAAGAGGTTCTGTCTACGCCTTGGAAGAAGACCATGTCAACAGGAACCTCCTGTTTGCAGGGACTGAGTTCGGGTTGTTTGTCAGTGTGGATGGAGGAAAGAACTGGAAGCCACTTAAAAACGGGCTGCCGACTATCGCTGTTCGCGACATCGCCATCCAGAAGAGAGAAAATGACTTGGTTCTGGCTACTTTTGGCCGGGGATTCTATATCCTGGATGATTACACACCTCTCCGTTCTCTCAATAAGGAGATTCTCAATTCTGACGCCCATATTTTCCCGATCAAGGACGCTTTGATGTACATGGAGTCCTCGCCTCTGGGTTCAGGAGGAGCCGCCGGAAAGGGTTTCCAAGGGGAGATGTATTTCAATGCAAAGAATCCTCCTCTTGGAGTGGTCTTCACCTATCATCTGAAAGAATCCATCAGGACTTTAAGAGATAAACGAATGGAGAAAGAAAAGGCCGCTTTTAAAGATGGGAAGCCGGTTTATTATCCCACCTATGAGGAGATGAAAGCGGAAGAAAAGGAGGAAACTCCCTATCTTATTTTCACCATTCTGGATGATGAGGATAATGTCGTGCGCAAACTCAGGGCTTCAGCCCAGGCTGGACTTCATCGGATTGTCTGGGATTTGATGTATCCAGCTCTGGCTCCCACGAGTTTGCAGGAGACAAATCCCACTTCGAGCGGACGCTCGAGCACTCCGGTCCTTCCCGGGGAATACAAAGTTTTCCTTTCGAAAAATGTCAATGGAGTGGTGACGAAGCTCACCGAGCCAGTGGTTTTCAAAGCCGTGGTGTTGGGCAACACATCCTTACCAGCAAAAGACTGGGCTGAGCTTGCGGCTTTTCAGAAGAAGGTGAGAGAACTGAGTCGAGCTGTCAATGCTGCCTCGAGTGTTATGAGGGAGCTGGCGGATAAAGCCCGCCACTATCGGGTGGCCTTGAAGAGTGTCACGGTTGACGATTCCCAGATTTATGCGCAGATCAAAGCCCTCGAGGCAGAAGCGAGCGAAATTCAGGTATTACTCTTCGGCGACCGCACACTGAGAAGGATTGATAAGGATGCCGAGCCTGGCTTGAGCAGCCGGATAAGCAGCATCATCTATGAACAGAGACGGTCGACTTCTGCCCCAACACAGACTCAGAGGGATGCCTACAGGATTGTGGCGGATGATTTTGGCTCGATCCTGCAGAAGCTGAAGAAATTAGTCGAGGAGAATGTCAAGGAGATCGAGAAGAAGCTGGATGAGATCGGTGCGCCGTACACCCCGGGCCGCTTTCCGAATTGGAAAAAATAAAGAAAAGGCGCATAAAAAAAGTTAGAGGAATAAAGACTCGCTCAATAATTCGGCAGCAACTGTTAATTATTCTGCAGATAGATGTGTCATTGCGAGCACAGCGTGGCAATCTCTTAAGAATATTTAAATAGTAATATTTATTTGCACAAGGAAAATGGAAACGTTTCCTTAAATTAAACTAAAACAATTCCAGGCCGGCGAAAAAAACGGGTTTGAATTCGCTTGAACCGGCCGGGGCGCCCCTCTCCTTGATGTGGCTCAAACCTCCGCCGGCGAACAGCGAAAGCGTGTTCGAAAGCCTTTTGTTCAGTGAAGCCCGCAGCATGACGACTTGCTGGTCTGGGGTACCCATCTGGCTTCTAAAGAGTGTGGCATTATCTATGTATGTGTACCCGATATCTGTATTCAAGGAAAAACTATCCAACGGGAAAGAGAGCCCGTAGAAACCGGAATAGGCGAGGCATTCTTCAATATCATTAGTGAAGTTGATACTTCCCAGGGCCACAATAGAGTATATTCTATTAACAGAGAATTTCACTCCACTGTTCACGCCGGTGAGATTGCTGGCCCAACTGATCCATCTCATCCGTCCATCGTATTTGGATATATTAACCAGGCCGACTGGAACTCCTTCGGTGTGTTTAGAGTAGTTGACCAACCCTATCTGGACTCCTTCCAAGTCTCCGGCCGCATTGGCCAAACCGATCTGTACACCCGCTGAGGTCGCGGCGGCATTCAGGCAACCAGCCTGAAGCCCGTTGAGACGCTCGCCAACGACGTTGAATATCCCAGCCGCCTGTAGACCTCTGAAGCTTTCACCGGAGACATTGAACAGACCTGCGGCCTGTATTCCTTGACAACTTTCTCCAACGACATTCCATCCGCTAGCAGCCTGTATTCCTTGGTAAGTATTACCTGTGACATTCATGAGTCCAGCCGCCTGCAGGCCTTTTGATTCTTCTCCGGCGACATTCATGAACCCGGCAACCTGTAGGCCTATTGATTCTTCTCCGGCGACATTCATGAACCCGGCTGTCTGGATACCCCGGAAAGAGTTCCCCGTGACATTCATGAAGCTCGATATCTGCATCCCTTCCCCTCGTTCTCCACAGACATTAAATAATCCCGATACTTGCACTCCAGATAATTCTTCACCCGCAACGGCAAAGAGGCCAGCGATTTGGCCTCCGGTGAGGTCTGATCCGCAGATTCCGGCCAATCCAGCCACCTGGATCCCTCTAATATCATCCTCCACAACGGATACGCCCCCAGCCAGGTCAAATCCGTGAACCTGACCCACGCGGCCGTATAATAAGGAAAGATTGATGTTGGTCGAGTCGTATTTAGACTGGTTGATGGAAACAGGATAAAAAATGGAGAGATTAAAAAAGAGGTGCCGACTTCGTGGCTCAGATTGAAGGTCTGGGACGAGCACAGAAAGAAATAAACCAACAGTTAAAATCAGTACAGCAGCCCTTCGAATTATCATAAAATTCTCCTTTCTTAGCAATATCTTTCAGCAACAAAACGCGAGACTGAAGCAGAAAACAACACTTTTACCTATTATAACGAAAAATTATACGTAAAAGTTCATGGCTTTGTATCCCCAGTCGTCAGAATTGACCGTTCACCTTCCCTGTGGTATAAACAACCTCAATTCGCCCAATGAAAATTGCGGTCACCGGAGCCAGTGGTCACATCGGCGTCAATCTCTGCCAGGAATTGATCCAGCACGGTCATTCGGTCAAAGCCCTTATCCACAGAAACGATCATGGAATCAAGGAGCTCCCTTTGGAATGTGTCCCAGGAGACTTGATGGACGCCTCTTCGCTTTCACAGCTTGTCAGGGGAGTTGAGATCGTTTTTCATTTAGCTGCGGTAATATCCATCCAGGTCAGAAATAAAAAAGAACTTTTCGAAAAAAACGTCAGGGGGACTGAGAACATTCTCAATGCTACCCAGAAAGAAGGAGTGCGGAGATTAATCCACTTCAGTTCGATCCATGCTCTTATCCACGAGCCCTTTGACAGGATGCTGGATGAAGGGCGGCCCCTGGCTCTCAAAGACAGGATCGATTACTGCCGGTCAAAAGCTCTCTCTGAACTGGTCGTGCAGGAAGCTGTGAGGGAAGGCCTGGATGCGGTGATACTCAATCCCACAGCTGTGATCGGGCCTTTTGATTACGCTCCTTCTTTGCTGGGAAGAGCCCTGATCCTGATCTATCGAGGGAAGATTCCGGCATTGATCAGCGGAGGCTATGACTGGGTCGATGTCCGGGATGTCGCAAAGGCAGCGGTCCTGTCTGTCGAGAAAGGTGAAAAGGGAAAGCGCTACATCCTTTCTGGCCATTGGAAAACTCTGGCTGAGCTGGCTGAGCTGGCGTACGAGATCAGCGGCAAGCGCTACAAAAAGCTGACCTGTTCTCCTGGATTGGCCAGGGTCGGGCTGCCTTTCCTGAAGTTGTACTGTCAGTTGAACAGCACCCCGCCCTTGTATACAAAAGACTCGCTGAAGATCCTGCAAACAGGCCACAGCGGTGTATCCTGTGAAAAAGCCAGAAAGAGACTCGGGTTCAACCCGAGGCCGATAGAGGAAACCCTCAAGGATACGTTCGACTGGTTCAGAGCGAACGGCTTCATGGATTGATTCGACATGCCGGAAACTACATTCACCATTTTAATCTATGTCTGGATGGCTTTCGGTCTCCTGCTTTTCCCTGTACTCCTGAAAATCCCTGCACCCTATGGCCGTCATTCCAGGTCAGGATGGGGTATCACCATCCCCAATCATCTGGGATGGCTCGTCATGGAGCTGCCAGCTCTGGTTGTGTTCGCTTATTTCTTCCTGGCAGGCCCTGTTATACAAAATGCAGTGACCTGGTTTTTCTTCAGTGTATGGGTGGTGCACTACACGAACAGGACTCTGATCTTCCCCTTTCGGATCAAGGCGCAGGAAAAGAGAATTCCCTTATCCATAGCCATAATGGGTTTCGGCTTCAATATCGTCAACGGATTTTTCAACGGATACTATTTCGGGTCTTTGGCTCCGCACTATCCTCAAAGTTGGCTCTTGGATCTACGTTTTCTTTTAGGGATGTTACTCTTTTTGACTGGCTTGGGAATCAACTGGTGGTCGGACAGCATACTCCTCGGTTTAAGAAACTCGGGGCAAAAGTACTATTCAATTCCACAGGGAGGATTATTCCGCACAATTTCCTGTCCGAATTACTTGGGAGAAATCGTGGAATGGAGTGGTTTTGCTCTGATGGTCTGGTCTCTTCCGGCCCTCTCCTTCTTTATCTGGACTGTGGTCAACCTTGTGCCCAGAGCTCTGGACCATCATCGCTGGTATAAAAAGCAGTTCAAAGATTATCCCCCTGAGCGCAGAGCCTTGATTCCTTTTTTAGGGAGCTGATGTCCCAATTCTGATATACTCTATTTTATTGGAGAATCCCAAAAATGAATAGTAGCCAGAGGAGTAATGAATGCATTCTCTTAAGATTAACAAGCTCAGGCTATTTCTGAAATCAACTTCCTTGATAATTATTTTTGTATTATCAGGAATAACCGTCCTCCATGGTCACTCAGGTAAAGCCAGTTTCCACATTGTGATAGATACGGATGCAGCACTGGATGACCTCCGGGCCATCAGTCTTTTCCTCGCCTCCCCTGAATTTGAAATACTGGCCATCACAGCTTCAGATGGAGCGCTTTCGCCAGAAAAAGGGCTGGTTAAAATAAAGGCTCTCCTCCGTAGTTTCGGCCATGAGGGGATACCGACGGGTAGGGGCAATGTTGTTCAAGAAAAAGCGCCCTCATGGCGAAGTTTCTGTCAGAAAGTTCGATGGGGAAATGAAGAGAGCGCCAAAATAAAAGTTGAGATTTTTTCTGTCGATGTGATTCTATCGGCCATTGAAGGAGAGGATGAACCCGTTACTATTGTCTGCTTGGGAGGGCTGACGAATATTGCCGGCGCACTCACAGTCAGGCCTCAAATCATAGACAGGATTTTAAAGATTGTCTGGTATAACGACAGTGCCAAACCCTTATCGGGAACCAATTATGAAATTGATAGAAAGGCGGCTCAGGCAGTCGTTTCATCGGGTGTGCCTCTGGAGGTGGTCAGTAACAGCGGGAAGGATGCTTTTGTTTTTGATGCACAAATTTTGCAATCCATCAATGCTGTCCATTCTCCCTATGGAGAAAAAATATCCACCACCCATAGTGATGAATCTGTTATGGAAAGAATTGAATCGGGCCATTTGAAATTGTGGGATGATTTGCTGCCCGTTTATCTGCTCTATCCGGATTTATTTGATAAAGAGATCATTATGAGGGATGATCGTCTTAAGCAATTTTCAATTCGAAATGTGGATGAAATCAAAATAAAATTTCTGGAGATATTAAAAAGCCGTAATGATGTTAAGAGTCTGGTGTTCAAAGGATTTCCTGATATGCCAGAATTGTATGCAGATGATGTTCGTCCCTTCATGAAAAGGATTATCCAGAAATATGGCAAGGAAGAGTGGCGCATCGGTGTGCTCACGAATGAATTGCACGGGCATTTGGGTATCTATTCGATTATCGGAGCGAAGATGGGGATGAGAGCCCGCCAGTACTTCAATATCGGCGTGGATGATATTTCAATAGTTTCTTACGCGGGATCCACGCCCCCGCTGAGCTGTATGAACGACGGTTTGCAGGTAAGCACGGGAGGGACAGTTGGACACGGGCTGTTCAGTGTGTCTTCTGAGCCTCCATATCGTCCTGAGGCCGCAATCACCTTCAAAGGAAGGACAATTCATATTAGATTGAAAGACCAGTACTGGGATAGTGTGAAAGCTGATATCCAAAAGGGCGTTGAGTTGCACGGAAGCGGAACCGAAAACAACTGGAAGTATGTCCGGAGGCTGGCCATTAAATACTGGCTTGAATGGGATAGACGTGAAATTTTTATTCTCAAAAAAGTAGAGAAAGAAATTTCCCCAGTTCCAACCTTTTCGCTTAAAAATTCAGAAGAATCATTGGTCAGCTTGAGATAACATCTATTTGTTTACCAAAAGCTGATTATTGTTGACACTTAAGAGAATTATTAGTATTTTGCTATGGACATGTTTTCAGGCTCACTAAGGAATATATAGAAATGCTTATTCCCATCGGCCATGAAAGTTCCACTGTCCGCAGGTTGCCGTGGATCACGTTCTTTATTCTGGCCAGCTGTTTCATCATTCATATTCTGGTCACCGTTGATTTAAACAAAAGAGAAAAGGATCTAGAGAACGCGGCAAGGGAATTCCTGGGATATTACATGGAACACCCGTACCTGGAACTTGATTCGGAAGCTTTAAACCTGATTTTCGGGGAAAGACTCACCGAGCAAATCCAGGAGCAACTCGATATCATCCGCAGAGAAGCATCACGGGATGTTCATCTTTTTAAAGAACAGCAGCAGGAAGAGCTGAATCAGCTCTCGGAGAAGCTGAAAGCGATCATTCATAATATCCCCTATAGAAAATATGGATTCATTCCAGCCAGACAAAATTTCCTCGCTCTTCTGACTTATATGTTTATTCACAGTGGCTGGTTCCATCTGCTCGGGAATTTGCTGTTCCTCTATTTGACCGGGCCTTTTATCGAAGACGTCTGGGGGAGGCCTTTTTACACAGCCTTTTACCTGATCATGGGAATAGCTTCAGCCCTTATGTTTGCTCAGCGCTATCCTGAGTTGACTGGACCCTTGATCGGTGCGTCCGGGGCAATCGCGGGAGTGATGGGAGCATTCCTGATCAGATACTGGAAGACGAAGATCGAATTTTTATTTATTCTCTTCCCTCTGATTTTCATACGGTTTACGTTCAAGGCCCCCGCATGGCTGATGCTGCCCTTGTGGTTCTTACTGGAGTTCTTCAATGCGAGAGTCATGGACGCCATCAATCCTCAAGGTGGTGGTGGAGTCGCCCATTGGGCGCATGTCTGGGGATTTGTGTTCGGTGTTGTGGCAGCGCTTGGAGTGAAATATTTCAAGATAGAGGAAAAATATGTTCGTCCAAAGATTGACGCCCAGACGTCTTATGTGGATGAGGGATTCCAGGCGCTTGAGGATGCCACAAATAAAAAGGAAGCCGGGAAATCAGCCGAAGCTTTTGCCCTTCTCCTCGAAACAGCCAGGAAAAATCCAGGGCATAAGGACTTGGTCGAGGGCCTCTGGGAACTCGGAGTTGAGACCGGCAGGGAAGATGAATCGGCAAAATTTCTCATCGCATTGGTGGAGAGCGAAATAAGAAGGAACCAGATGGAGTTGGCGGCGAGTCATTTCTGGAGGCTGAGAGAGAAAATTCCAGAGGCCACCATCAGTTCAACCTATAAAATCAGACTGATTCAACATTTGAAAGAGCGCCAGGAAAATGATGACGCAAAGGCATTAGCCAGTGAACTCCTCCAAGAAGTTAGCCTCGAATCACCGCCTGTTTTACTGATGAATTTTGTGAACATTGCTTCAGAATTGAATCCTTCAATCGCTGGCAGAGTGTTGGAACTCTGCCTTCAACATCCGGAGATCCAGGAAGAACAGAAAGAAGAACTCAGGAAAAAGTTTGGCGATTTGCAGGAAAAAGCGCAGGTCGCGGCTCCAACCGCGAGTCGATCCTTAAAAATCACTCCAGCCACCCCTGTGAGCCTGAAAGAAGAGAAACTCGCCTTGAACGTGGAGGGCGTCGGTGAGCGAGTGCTATCACTCGACAGGATACAGTCCATCGCTGTGGCCGAAATTACTTCTCTGGAAGATCTTCCCTATCTGTTGATTGATCTTTTCCTGGATGACCCGAAATCAAGCGCTTCCGTTGTGCGTTCCATCAGGCTGCTGAGCTCGGGTTTCGAACCGAGAAAATTCTTCCCTGACATTCAAGATTCCCGGGAAGCTCTAAAGGCCTTCATTTCGAGCCTGCTCGAATCAAGCGGGGCCGCGCCGTATCCGGATAAAGAATCGGTCCTGCTCAGTGCTCCTTTGAGTTTTCGCTCGATGGAGGAATACGAAGAATCGATTTTATCCTAGAAATACACTCCATTGAATAGTATTTGAAACCCAAGATACAGGTAAAAGGGAATTCCGGATGGGAATTCTGGTCTCAACGCGTTCCTATATAGATTTTTTGTAGTCTTGATAGGCTCTGAATCCAGCCTGGACCCCTCAAATCCTCGATTGGATTCTTACAATTTCTTCAGGATTGTTTAAGTTGTGTACAACTGTGCGGGCGTTTATATTAGTTTTAGATGAGTTTTAAAATAGAAAGGAGGCTCGTGATGAGTTTTCGCATTATTTTTGTTCTGTTAATGTCGATGGCACTGCTCATGACGGTGTTTGTCACAGTGCAGGCAGCGGACTCAAAGATTTTTAATATCCCCAAAATAGAAGGGATTGTTGTCGACGGGTCCAATAATGATTGGGCGGAGCAGGGCTTTCGGGTCGAATTTCTCGCAGACCCGAGTGGACGAGTCATCCTTCCAGATGATTTCGATGTGATATTTCGTCTCGGTTGGAATCAACAAGGACTCCTTGTCCTGGCCGCTGTCCGGGACAATGTTCCTGTCGAGCGAGGGAACCTCTCCCGGCTGTGGCAGGCAGACTGTGTGGAGATCATGGTATCAGAGTCTGTGGGCTCGACCAATCGGTACCAGTTAGTCATCGCTTCAGGTGCGGATCCCAAATTTAAAAAGGTCCGTCAAAAGATCTATGACTGGCGGCACCCACAGTATAAAACATCGGGATTGACGGCTCAGTCACGCAGTCGTGTCTTTGAGGGAGGTTACGTTATAGAAGCCCTTCTCCCGTGGGCTAATCTTGGAGTAAAGCCAAATCCCGGAATGGAACTGGCTTTTCAATTCGTGGCGAATGATGATGACGGCGACGTCGGGGACTCGAACGGCTCTCTGCGAGTAGCCTGGTTTTCTGGTATTAATCCGAGCAGCCGCTTCAATATGTACCGGTTGAGGCTTTCCGATAAACCAGGTGATGCGGTTTTTTTTCGGGTTGACCGCGAGATCAGCCTCGGCCGATATACAATTTATGTTCGCGGCACAAGTGAGTTGGCCGGCAGACCAGTGACGCTTCGAAGCGCAGGAAATGTCATTGCCCATGATAAGCTAAGCCTCAAAGACGGACGAGCAAGTATCCATTTCAACCTTGATCCTGGGAGATATGCAGATGAGTGGCCCCCGGTGGATGTTGTCATTGGGGAAAAAACCGCAGCCACGTTCGAGGCCTTATCCACTCTGGACCATATCCTTGAGAGATACATCCAGGCCTTGGGCGGACGTGCCGCTATCGAGAGGTTAACGACTCGAAAGTGTACAGGACGGTTTGTCGATGATCTGTCATGGACAGATCCCCCCGTTCAGACTCATCCTTTAAAAGCTTTGGCTAAGATTCCTGATAAATGGGTCACGACAATTCAAGTCCCAAAGGGAATCGAGCAAAATGGATTTGACGGAAGGATTGGTTGGAAGGTCAATCCAGATCGGATCGAACGAGATGATCGCATGAACCGGTCCTGGCTTGGCTATCTTCTGAACCCACAGGGCGCTCTGTATATACGAGAGTACTTTCCGGGAATGACTCTGAGAGCAAAGGATATCTCAAGAGGACGCGAAGTATACTTGGTAGAAAATAAAACTGAACACATGCTGTACTTCGATGTCGAGAGCGGCCTGTTGACTCAAATCGGTTCGAGCTGGGAATTACAGGACTACCGTGAGGTGGACGATGTCAAATTCCCTTTTCACATCGCCACAAGCCGGAAGGGAGGGAAAAGTCATTTTGCAATTGATAAAATAGAACATAATATTCCCATCGACGAGAAGCAGTTCACCATTCCTGATGCCGCGGACATGTTCGCCGATGCCTTCCAGGATATCGAGGATTCGAATGTTCTTCCGATGTTAACGACGAAGGATTTGACGTATGTGCATGAGGACATGAATGTCCCGTACCGGGACGGCCGTTTCTTGTATGATTTTATTATTCAACACGATTACAAGCGTGGATTGGAGATAGGCACCTTCACTGGGTATTCCGCGCTGTGGATGGGATTGGCCGTGCAAAAGACCGGAGGTCAGTTGATCACCATTGAAATTGACAAAGGCTATGGACAGGTGGCCCAGCAGAATATCCGAAAAGCCGGATTGGAGAATGTGATCGATTCAAGAATCAACGATGCCTTTGATGAGATTCAAAAAATCGAAGGGAAGTTCGATTTCGTCTTCATCGATGCCTGGAAACCGGACTATGTCAAATTCCTGCATCTGCTGAAAGACCGGATCTTGCCAGGAGGCGCGATAATTGCCCATAATGTGACTAACTATGCCCGTGACATGCAAGAGTTCTTGGATGCCATAGGGAATGACCCCAGTCTCGAGACAACGTTTCACGAAATAAGCGCTGAAGGCTTCTCTGTTAGCCTAAAGCGCAAATAAAAATAAGGAAAAAAAGTTGACGTGTATCTTGAGCCCCTGTTTTGGACTGATGATTTTAAAGTCTGTTGAAGGCCTTGAACTGTGATTGGATGAGTGCAATTTTTATGCTATCGTATATCATGAAATTTTCGCTTGATTGGTTAGAGGACTGTCGTGCACATACTGGTCGTTGAAGATGAGCCGAAGGTGGCTCGGGCGTTACAGAAAGGCTTGGAGTCTGAACACTACCAGGTGACTGTGGCGACAACCGGTGAGGAAGGTTTTTATCTGGCCACGACTCAGGCCTTCGATCTGATTCTCCTCGACCTCATGCTTCCCGGTCGAGGTGGACTGGAGATCCTGTCTGCCCTGAGGGAACAGCGCTGTCAGACGCCGGTGTTGGTCCTCACAGCCAAAGATACGATTGAAGACCGCGTCCTGGGGCTGGATAGTGGGGCGGATGATTATCTGGTCAAGCCTTTTGCTTTTCCCGAGTTATTGGCGCGAATCAGGGCACTCACGAGGCGCGGGAGGATAGACCAGGCACTGAGATACAGATTGGCCGACCTTGAACTGGATTGTGTTACGAAGAAGGTCACTCGTGGGAAGAAGGATATTCCTCTAACCGGAAAGGAGTTCGAGCTGCTTGAATATCTAATGCGCAATCAGGGACATGCCGTTTCACGGGAGATGCTGGCTCGGGACGTCTGGCAGGTGACAGAACGGGCCACTCCTTTAGACAACGTGATCGACGTACACATTGCCAGGCTACGCCAGAAAATGGATATGCCTTTTAAGATTAAACTGCTGAAAACGATCAGAGGAGTCGGTTTTGTCTTGAAGGAAGGCGATGCATGAGATTGAAAAGGTCTAGCATCCGTTTCCGGCTCACGCTCTGGTACGCAGCCGTTCTGCTCATCATCTTGTGTGTCGTCTCCATTGGTGTTTATGCCTTTATGCACAGCCGGATGGAGTCCATGGCCCAAAGTAAGCTCGACAGCGGCTTTACTACTGTTGAGAACGTTGTTAAGTTTTCCTTTGGGGATCTGTATGACGTTCTCCATCTCGGTCAAACAAGCATGTTTCTGATCACCAGAGAATACAAGAATGTGTATTATACAGAGGCGTGGGAGAATGTTCATTTCACTCTAGAGTTCGATAAAGAGAGTTTCAAACCCTACCGGGTATGGAGATCTCCTGAGGGGCGGCTTTTCAAGATAAAGCAGGGGGATATCCCTGAGCTTGGATATGAGCTTGCCTTTGCTCAGGATGTAACGGAGGTCAAAGAGAACCTGAGGATTCTGTTAACCATACTGCTGGCCGGCATTCCCTGTGCCTTTGTCCTGGCACTCATCGGGGGCTACTTCCTTGCCGGCCGTGCCCTTACTCCTGTCAGTGCCATCACACAGAAAGCGCATGAAATTACCGCAGAATCTCTTTCTGAACGGCTCCCTGTATCGAACCCGAACGACGAAATTGGCCGTTTAGCCATAGTCTTCAACAAAACACTGGCCAGGCTCGAGAATTCCTTTGACCGGTTGCGAAGATTTACGGCTGACGCTTCTCATGAGCTCCGAACTCCTTTGACATCTATTCGGAGTGTCGGTGAAGTCGCCCTGCAAAGTTCGGTCAACGGTGACGCTTATCGTGAAGCGATCAGCAGTATGCTCGAGGAGACAGAACGCCTGACTCTCCTGATTGATAATTTGTTGACACTGACGAGGGGAGGCTCCGGGAAAATTCAACTGAATCC
>JASFPJ010000002.1:0-41770 GCA_050116035.1 Candidatus Aminicenantota bacterium
AAGAATAGATAGATTTATGACTCAATTTATGAGTCGCGAGATATAATCGCTGTTTAGGAGAAGCATCATTTAAAGTGGAGAAAATGTTATTGAGAGCGAAGCATGGTCATTCCTTAACATGGAAAATCTTCTTACATAAGAGATTGCTTCACTCTATTCGCATCGTTTGCTGTGTCATTACTAGCGAAGAGTGACAATCTCATAAGAAAAAAGATTATCAATGAATATAGATAAAATAAATCGAACTCCTTCAAGAGGAGGCTATCATGACTGATTCAAAAAAATATGAATACAAGGAAATACAGGCTCCCAGAGGCACGCGGCTCAACACAAAAGGATGGTCCCAGGAAGGGGCTCTCAGGATGATGATGAACAACCTTGATCCGGAGGTCGGAGAAAAGCCAGAGGAATTGATTGTCTATGGAGGCACAGGAAAAGCGGCCCGGAACTGGGAATGCTTCTGGGCGATTGTCTCCAGCCTGAAAACGCTCGGGAATGATGAGACTTTAATCGTTCAGTCCGGAAAACCGGTCGCAGTGTTCAAAACCCACCCGGAGGCTCCTCGTGTTTTGATTGCCAATGCTCTGATTGTGCCGAAGTGGGCCACTTGGGATGAATTCCGGCGGCTGGAAGCCAAAGGCCTGACCATGTACGGCCAGATGACGGCTGGCAGTTGGATCTATATCGGAACGCAGGGCATCCTCCAGGGAACGTATGAGACCTTGGCCTCTGTGGCCCGGACTCACTTTGAGGGAACGTTGAAAGGAAAATTAGTGTTGACCGCAGGGCTGGGCGGCATGGGAGGTGCGCAGCCTCTGGCTGTGACCATGAATGAAGGAGTGGCAATAGTCATAGAGGTGGATAAAGATCGGATCCAGAGACGCCTGGATACACAATACGTGGATACAATGGTGGAAGACCTGGATGAAGCATTGAAGCTGGCCGATGAGGCGAAAAATAAAGGTGGAGCACTCTCCATCGCCCTTCTCGGGAACGCAGCAGATATCCTCCCTGAATTTGTGAAACGCGAGATCATCCCCGATGTTCTGACAGACCAGACATCCGCACACGATGAGTTGAACGGGTACGTTCCTCATGGGATTCCTTACGAGGAAGCCTTGATACTGCGGAAGGAAGATCCCGAAGATTATATGAAAAGAGCCTATCAGTCCATGGTTGTTCATGTGGAAGCCATGCTCGAGCTCCAGAAAAAAGGTGCAAAGACCTTTGATTATGGGAATAATATCCGGGGCCAGGCACAGAAGGCCGGATCAGAAGATGCTTTTGATATCCCTGGATTCGTTCCCGAGTATATCCGTCCCCTTTTCTGCACGGGTAAAGGCCCATTCCGCTGGGCGGCTCTTTCGGGAAAACCTGAAGATATTTATGCGACTGATGAGGCTGTGCTCAAAGAATTCCCGGAAGATAAACCTCTCGAGAGATGGATACGGAAGGCTCAAAAACAGGTCAAATTTCAAGGCTTGCCCTCCAGGATCTGTTGGCTCGGCTACGGAGAAAGGGAACGGTTCGGTGCGTTAATCAACCACCTTGTGAAGAAAGGCGAGATTTCGGCACCAATAGTCATCGGCAGGGATCATCTGGATACAGGATCTGTGGCCTCGCCGAACAGGGAGACCGAAGGAATGAAGGATGGCTCGGATGCGATCGCGGATTGGCCGATCCTGAACGCGCTTCTCAACGCGATAAGCGGCGCGTCATGGGTTTCGGTCCATCATGGAGGGGGAGTGGGCATTGGTCTGGCCATTCATGCTGGAATGGTCATCGTGGCTGATGGTCAGGATTCTACAGAGAAGCGGCTGCGCAGAGTCCTGACAGTTGACCCGGGCCTGGGAGTGGCCCGGCATGCGGATGCTGGGTATGAGGAGGCCATTCAGTACGCCAAGAAAAAGGAGATTAAAATACCTCTATTGAAGTGAGAGTTCCCTTTTAATGAGTTGCATTATTCTCCCTTATTTTTATAGATTAATATACGAAGGAGTGATGCCATGTTTAGAAAATGCGCGCTTGTTTTAACGATTCTTCTGTTTATCGGCTGCAGCCGGACCATGCTTGTGTCCGTGCCCCCGGCAGTGGATTTAGAACCATACGGAAACATTGGATTGATCTCTTTTTCAACCGAAAATGCCAAGGGCCATCTGGATGAAATGGCCACGCAGCGTTTTCTTCAGGCCATTACACAGTTTCAAAGAGGAGCCCAGCTTATTGAGCTAGGCCCTCTTGATGAAGTCTTGAGTCGGGTCAACAAGCCAACTATCGATCAGGAGGCCGTGAAAGCGATCGGGAAACAGTTCAACGTGAAGGGAGTTTTTGTCGGAAAAATCAGCATCTCTGACGTCAAGCCGCAAGTCAGCATCAGTGCTTTGATAAAAAGCATGGGAGTCCGAGCGAGCTTCACGATTTCCATGACATCCCGGCTTTACTCAACCTCTACAGGTGCGACATCCTGGACAGATTCTGTGCGCTGGAAAGACTCTTTGGCGAATCTGAGCTTGAGTGAAGGCGGAATTCCTTCCTTCAACGTGAGGGATCAGGATGAAGCATATGCCACTCTTATTGAGAACATGATTTATGAGCTAACCAGAGATTTTCGTCCCACCCAAAGGCGTGTCAAAAGGCCTAAATATTAGAAAAAATTAAAAAAGCGAAAAAAGGGGATAGGCCCCTTTTTATGAAGAAGAGGGACAGTCCCTATCTTTCTTAACAAAAGGACTGAAAGGGACAGTCCCTGAAAAAGGGGCCTGTCCCCTTTTTTATTTGATTTTGTAGGTTTGGATCAGGTTGATCAGTTGGACACGATTTTTGACATCGGTTTTTTGATAGATCCGGTAGACGTGATCTTTCACGGTTTGGAGTGAAATAAACAGAGCGTCGCTTATTTCTTTGTTCGTTTTCCCCTCGCACAACTGCCGGATGACCTCCTCTTCACGCCTGGATATTTTAAATTCCTCCAAGAATTGATTCCAGGTCAATGTGTCGGTCTCCTGGGGGAGAGGCGCGATGAAGTGTTTTTTCAGATAAGCTCTCCAGTAGAGGAGGGGAGGGATATTTCCTGATAGAAACACGAGTAGATGGGTGGCGGCCAGGGTGTGGCTTCGATGGGCGAAAAAATAAAGGATAATTCCTGTGCAGAAAACGATCAGGTTCAGTGAAGCGAATACCCGGACAGCTTTTCGTTTATTTTCATTCTTGATCTTAGTTGCATGGATAAACAGTTGTGACAGGGCCGTGATGAGGACCAGCACTTCCAGGATGACATAAAAGTATGAAATGGCGTATGAAAGGGTAGCGTACGGTTTATCTCCATAATCAGAAAGATTAAACAAGATGATGACACTCCCATATCCAAGGAAAATAAAGATTAAGGCAAAGAAATAGCTTCTGGTAAATGTCTGAGACAATTTCTTCTCAGTGAGTTCTTTGCAGAGCCTGATGAACATATACCAGGCAAGGATCAGAAACGGGATTCCGAGAATAGCAAAAAAATGCCCGATTGTTTCAATTATCTGGAAGGCAGACACCTGTTGCTGCAGTATTCTTTTGGCGATGAGCTGGCCCAGGATTCCGTATATGCCGAAAACATTGATAAATATTTGAAAGTACAGGTAACTGGAAAGATAGTTCAATCTGTATTTTTTCTGCAGCTTATAAGTGATCAGGATGGCGTATAAACCTGCGCCTATGGAGAGAGGAATGAATGTGAAGAAAAGAATATCATTCATGACTGACGCTCAACCATTCATTTTATTTAAAAATATACACTTTATATAAAAATATACAATAAAAGTGATTTTTTCAAAAAATAAATCACCTTCCTGAGTATCCTTGATTATTCATATTATATGCTGACACCTTTTATTGAGATTGATAATCATAAGTCGGCATATTTTATGAATAATTCAGGATATTTGAATCCGACTAAAGTCGTGTTTTTCGCTTATCCTACTTTCGTTGGATGAAATCCTTCCAATATTATCTTATTTTAGCCATGTGAATGAATGAAACTTGAAAAAATCAAATGATTCGATGATGAAAAAGGAGGACGACATGAATAACAAGAAAGAAGAGGCCGCTCCCGTAATCCTGGTTCCAGAGCCTTATGCGGGTTTAGCGTACAGCTTTGGCTGGGACAGGATGAAAAAATTCTTCCTGGATCTGTTTCTCATCACCTTGATTGTTGGGGTTGTGTGGATTCCATACAGCATCATGCTGTCTCTGGATGGAAGGCATACTCCAGGCGGAGGGATTCTGCAAATATTTGGACTCGCTTATCTGCTTCTTCTTATGGCCCCTATCGATTATGGATCAGCCTTTGTCTTTCTCAAGGCTGTGAGAAGCGAACCGTTTGAAGTCAAAGACATGTTTTTAGTTTTTGAAAAGAATTATATAAATGTCGTATTGGCCAACCTGCTTCATTGGGGAATTGTCAGTCTCGGAATATTTTTGTTCATCATCCCCGGCATCATATTTGCCTGTAAACTGGCCTTTGTCAAATACCTCGTTCTCGACCGGAAAATGGACCCGGTGGAGGCAGTGAAAGAAAGCTGGAGGATGACAAAGGGGCATGCAGGAAAAATTTTCTTGATGGGATTATTGGCCATACCCATAGTGATTGCTGGCTTGATCTGCTTGGGAGTGGGTGTTATTCCGGCTGTGATGTGGATTCGCTGTGCGTTTGCCTCGATGTACTATGCTGTGAGCGAATCTGAGGAAGATAAAGCTGAAAATGAACAGGAATAAATATCTGGAGACACCGAGGTTAAACAGGTATTTATGCTCAGTAATTAGGTATAACTTTTATTAATGATACTGAAGATAAATGTGTCATTGCGAGCGAAGCGTGGCAATCCCTTTAGATGGAAAATCTTCTTTCATAAGAGATTGCTTCCTTCCGTTCGCAATGACAATTGCATCTTATGAGATGGCCACGCTTCGCTCGCAATGACAAAAGTCTAAGATTGCTGCGTTTACTTCGGTTGCCCACAATGACATCCAAAATGTGTTACAGACATTAATGAGTGCGTATTGCGGGAGGGTTTCCGGCTAAAAGAAAGCCAATTATGAAAAGCGAATGGCGTTTGATGCCTATTCTTTAGAGATAATTTTTTTCTCTTCTAAATACTGAATGACCATATCTTTGCTTTTGGCCAGGTCAAGCTTATCTGTATCCACAGCCAGTTCAGGATTGAGCGGTTCTTCGTATGGAGCGGAAATCCCCGTGAATTCTTTGATTTCTCCCGCACGGGCTTTCTTGTACAGACCTTTCGGGTCCCTCTGTTCAGCCTCTTCCAGGGAGACTTTAACGAACACTTCAATAAATTCCTCTCTTGCGAGCAATTGTCGTGCCTTCTCCCGGTCTCTCCGGTAGGGCGAGATGAAGGCGGTCATTGTGATGACTCCGGCCTGCGCAAAAAGATTGGCCACTTCCCCTATCCGGCGGATATTCTCCTCCCGGTCTTCAGGCGAAAAACCGAGATTTTTATTCAGGCCATGGCGGACATTGTCGCCATCCAGCACATAGCTTAAATGACCACGTGTATGCAATTCTTCTTCCACTGCGTGAGCAAGGGTTGATTTTCCAGAGCTCGGGAGTCCGGTAAACCAGATGACCACACCTTTTTGGTTGAGAAGCTTTTCTCTGTCCAGTTTACTGAGAGCGCTCTGGTGCCAGGTTATGTTTGTGGCTTTTTGTTCAGTCATGACTGTTTCTCCATAATCAGATGATGATGTTTTTCAGATGATATTCAAACATGTTTATCCGCTTTTGTTTAAATTCTTGTAATAGTCGATTAATATTTTAATGACCTCTGGCCGGCTGAATTCTTTGGGAGGCATCTGGCCGGCAGCCATCATTTTCCGAAGGTCGGTACCGCTGATAAGGACGCGGTCCTGTTTATCATGCGGGCACGTTTTCATGGATGCCATCCCATCGCATTTGGAGCACCAAAAGGTCCAGTCGATTTTCAATGGTTTGAGGTGCAGTTCATCCTCATCGATTTCATCGAATATCTTTTGTGCATCGAAAGGTCCGTAGTAGTCTCCGACCCCAGCATGATCACGGCCCACGATCAAATGGCTGCATCCGTAGTTCTGCCTGAATATGGCGTGGAGGATGGCTTCTCTGGGACCCGCATACCGCATCTCCATCGGATAAACTTTGAGGACCACTCCGTCTTGAGGATAGTAGTTTTTCATCAAGACCTCATAGCATTTCATCCGGATTTCTGCAGGAATATCGTCCGTTTTGAGCTTGCCCACCAGAGGATGAATCAGTATGCCATCGCATACTTCCAAGGCGATTTTTGTGCAGTATTCGTGGCTCCGGTGGATCGGATTTCGTGTCTGGAAGGCAGCCACTGTGCTCCAGCCGCGTTCTTCAAAGATCTTTCGTGTCTCTGCGGGACGTCCAAAGTGTTTTCCATAGAGTCGAGGATAAGGTCCTTCACTGAATGCTTTGACTGGTCCTGCGAGCAAAAACTCTTTTTGAGCCTGGAGCTTGGCCACTCCTGGATGGGCTTCATCCTCTGTGCGGAACACACGTTTGGCCTCGAGGTTTTTGTCATACGTGAATTTTTCCGTCACTTTCATGCTTCCCATGAGCTCATCGCTTTCCTCATCCACAAGTGCGATTTCTGAGTCGATCGGAAGACTTCCCGCCTGTTCTTTAGAGACAGAAAGCGTAATCGGAACAGGCCAGAGAGTGCCGTCTGCCATATGCCTCTTTTCGACAACACGTGTGTAATCATCCTTTCCCATGAAACCCTCAAGCGGGCTGAACGCGCCCATAGCCATCATAATCAAGTCTGAGGTCTCACGAGAAGTGAGTCGGATTGAGGGGAATCGTTTGGCTTTTTCTCGCTCCTCCTTGAGTTCTTCCCCCTCTATGAGTAAAGGATTGAGTTGGCCCCCATGCGGTGGGACAAGTTTCAGCGACATGTTTTTCCTCCGGTCAGTGAAGTTTAAAACTCATGAATATCTGTTGAATAAACGATTAGAGGTATCCGAGCGACTTCAGGCGTTTTCTGATCGCTTCAATTTCTTCCTTGCTCAAGCTTGTGTCTCCGATCTTTTCAGTCTCAGAAGTTTCTTCTCTGGTGGACACCAGGTCTCGCAGCACATAGACAATGAAGTCAGTGACTGAATTGAATCCGCTTCCAGCGACAATTTTTGATATCCGGTTATACAGTGGCCCTGGGATCTTGATTGTGACTTTACTGTCTTTGGATTTCTCCTGGTCGACACTCATATGACACTCCTATAGGAGTGTTACACTATAATAGATTTAACTATGCAATGTCAAGGTGTAAATTTTATTGAAGGCAAGGATACGCTGGTTTTTAATATTCGATTCAATCCTGCACCCCCTGAAAAGGTGTTTTATAACTTTGAGTCAGAAAAATGGCGCAAAAACAGGAAATATATAACTATCAGTTATAGCGACTGCGTTTTCAATGAATGTATTAAAAAAATCACATTCGGTTCTTGTGTGAAGAGAGAACTAAAAAGCGTTCAGGACTAGCCATGGGCGAAGCTAACCTCTGGAGATGAAATAGAACTGCTCTAGATGAGGTGCTTCCGAGAGAAAAAATCATCTTCGATTTCCTCCTAAAAGGGCATTGTAAAGACGATGAGGAAAATATATTTTTTGGGCAAAGCAACTCAAATTTCCAGATAGGTGGTGTCGAATGGAACAAATGGCTAACTTATCTACGGATCAATGGCAAGAAATTTTTAAAATCCTATTGGTCCCGATTAAATGGATTATTCCCTTCCAAAAAGCGCTTATTGACTTTTTTGTGCATTCCTCTTCATCCTGGGCCGCCATCGGAAAATACTTGTTTCTCCTTTTTCCTCTACTCCTCTTACTGGGCGCTGTTTGGAGCACGCAGCTTTCTCTCTACACAATTCCTTTCCGTTCAAAACGCATCAACTTCATCACAACTCTGCTTCTTGCCTGGTGGGATGGAGCCCGAGCCGTATGGCTCTTCTGGGTGGGATTGTTTCGTCTTGTTGTGGTCGTGCTCGGATGGATATTTTCTGTGGCCAGACTGGCTGTCAAATTCGTAGTGGTCGCCCTCAAGTATATCCTGGCGGCTCCGTTTGCGATGACCGGCCGGATGACAAAAAGTTTTTTCAGGCCTGGAGTTCCCTGGATCGCTTTTTTAATCCTTGTCTTCTGGTGTATGCTCGAATCCGGAATCTTCACGTTCGTCCTCTTCCCGACAATTTCAGAGGTGCTTATGGATATCGTGGGAACCGATGAGGTCTCACCACTCACAACGCCTCTGTTGTATGTCTTCTTACTCATTCTCATCATGGGAAGTTTTGCCGCTCTCCAGGCGCTAGCTGACGCAGTTCGAACGAAAAAAATCAAGCTCATCATTCAGATGGTTGTCATCGAGTTGATCGTTATGGGATTTGAGGTGATGTTCCTGTATCGCGAGTTGGTAGACGCAATCACGCCCTGGATTGTCCAGCAGACAGGCATGCGAGTGGGAATCTTCTTCACCTTATCAGTGGCAAGCTTTGGATGGATTGCTATTCGAGGCATGACCTGGTTCCTATTCGGGCAGTACGGGACTCCGCCGCTTCTGGCTTTGATCTCCCGTCGACCGGTTGAGCAGGCCGCGGAAGGCCAGAGAGAGGCGGCACCTGATATCACAGAAGCCTCGAGATGGTGGAAGCAGCCGATTCAGGATTTCAAAAATGAGATCGACTGGCTACATCGGAAATTCAATGAACTTCTGGAATTCCTCACACTGCCCATACTCCAGGTATTAGCAGCGATTATCAATTTCGTCATGATCTTGCTCACCGCGCGCCCGATTTTCAACCTTCCGTTCAAAGAATTGAAGGATGTGATGGACACGAAGGAGATTCTGGTGGCACGAGGTATGATCCCCAAAGCAGGAGAGGAAGCTTGATGCGGAAACACAAAAATTTCTTTTTCTGGAGCTTGGGAATTGTACTCCTGTTAATGATCCTTGCGGCATGCACGATGCCAGACAGCCAACGAAAACCTCGGTTGGTCCTGTTCGTTGGCGTGGATGTGAGCGGTTCTTTCCGGAACACACCCTATTATGACGATGCGATCACATTTCTTTCCCACTATATCTACGGCCATCTCAATGAACTGGGTGGGTTGAGTAGACTGAGGGCTCTTTTTGTCGGCTCTATTGGGGGACAAAGTGCAGATGAACCCAAGGCCTTCCACCCTATTCACGACCTCGAAGGGAAGGATGTTACACAGATTGAGGAAGAGCTTCGAAAGTGGTTTCCACCCGAGGACATAATCACTGACTTCAATGCTTTCTTCGAAGAGATCGCGCGGCTCACGAAGGATAGAAACCTCACCCTTGCCCCGATTTCTATCGTTGTCGTTACGGATGGTGTTCCCGCTTTGGGAACTTCAGAGGAAAAAGCCGCTTATGAAAAGATCAATATGGATCCTTTAGAATACCTATCCCGGAGGGTCACTGTCCGGCTCACTTACCTGGAACCCAAGGTGGCCCAGCACTGGCGGGAAGATGTTCCTGCCAGGCGAGTCCGTGTCTGGACCGTTCCAGGTGAAGTTATGGTGGGATGGCGGAAACAGATGGAGCTAGGCGTTGACTTAGCCCTTCAGGACAAATTGTGGAAGTGGGTCAAGGATAATGTCGACTTCCGCGTGCGTGCCAGAAGGTTCTGATAAAAAAAACGACGCAGGTTGCTAGATAGTTTTATTGATTGCTGTAAGGTTATTCAAAAGATTTCTACGCAACTTTTTCACTTCACTCGCCACCCTCTCTGACTTCAGCATTAGGCACTCGCTTAATAATTCGGTAACGTTAGAATAATGTCATTGCGGGCGATGCGCGGCAATCTTACCTACCTGTCATTGCGAGCGGAGCGTGGCAATCTCACTTACCTGTCATTGCGAGGAACGAAGTGACGTGGCAATCCCTTAAGAAGAAAAATATTCTTCCATAAGAGATCACTTCACTTCGATCGCAATAACAATCTTGATTTCAATTCTTTAACAAAAGTATTCCCTAGTAGTAAACAACAGATTTCTTTTTCCTTTTTTTAGGTTTGACAATATTGGACTATCTGAAATATGCTAAATCAAAATTATTGTATGAAGGCATTTAGAGGTTTGAATGTCCACAAAATTCCGCCTCGACAGACGCTAAAGACACCAAAATGAAATTGACCAAAACCACACGCCGGAACTTTTTGAAGGCGACAGGATTAGGCGTGATTTCACTGAGCATGCCTTCTATTCCTCTGATAAAACAAACACAGAAGCATAAACCCAACATTATAAAGGATTTTAAATCATGAAGATTAAATCATTACTCACATTTGCATTTATCTTTTTGTGTGCGGGAACGTGCCTTTTAATCATGGCCCAGGAAGAGAGGAGCCCTCTTCTTGATTCATGGGAACAGTATTTGAAACTGAAAAGGGAGTCAGAGTTTGACCTGAAATGGATATCTATCGGACCTGTTATGAATTCAGCAAGAGTGGAAGCTGTCCAGTGTGACCCGGGCCGGCCAGGAACGATGTATGTGGCTTTTGGCTCGGGAAACCTGTGGAAGACCACAAACCATGGCCTCACCTGGAAGCCGATTTTTGAGAACCAGTCCGCCCTGGGTATCGGCGATATAGCACTGGCCCCTTCAAATCCTGATATCATCTGGCTTGGCTCTGGAGAAAGCCTTAAAAAGGCGAGGAACTTCACCATGCCGGGCACAGGTGTGTTTCGTTCTGATGATGGGGGCCGAACATGGAGAAACATGGGACTTCATGATTCCTTCCATATCGGAGAGATTGCCGTTCATCCGAAAAATCCGGATAGAGTGGTCGTGGCGGTGCAGGGCCATTTCTGGTCGACCAACACAAACCGGGGACTGTACAGGACTGTAGACGGAGGCCAAACGTGGGAGCATGTCCTGTATGTGAACCAACGCACCGGGGCCAACGATGTGGTCATCGCGCCATCCAATCCGGATATAATCTATGCCTCCATGTGGGAAAACAATCCCGGAACATTCGGTAAAGAGAGCGGAGTGTATAAAAGCTCTGATGGCGGAAAAACATGGACAAGACTGAAGGGAGGTTTGCCTGATGGCCCGCGAACAGGCCGCATCGGTCTGGCTGTGTCATGGTCCAATCCGGATAAGGCCTATGCTCTGGTGGATAACCTGAATAGAGACAAGGAGCAGGCCGCTGAGGTCTACCGCACTGTGGATGGAGGGAAAAGCTGGAAAAGGACCCATAAGGAAGACCTTCATATCTTTTCGCGCATCGGATGGTATTTTACCGACTGCTATGTGAATCCCCAGGACGATGACGAGGTCTTCGCTCTGGGTGTGAGAGTGGCACACAGCGCAGATGGCGGAAAGACATTCAAACTGATTGGCGGAGATGTGTTCCATCTTTTCCCGAATGCGTCCGAAGTGCTGCATCTTGACCATTGTGAGCTCTGGATCAATCCTCTCAATCCCAATCATCTGGCTTTAGGCAATGACGGGGGATTTTTTGTCAGCTATGACAAGGGAAAATCCTGGATGCATTACAATAACCTTCCGGCCGGAGAGTTCTATGACATTTCTGTCGATAATCAGGATCCCTATTGTGTTTATGGGGGGACGCAGGATGACTCATCCGTGTACGGCCCGGCCAAAGAATGGAATCCAATTTATAAGGATGGGTGGGAATACGTCTGGCTGGATGCCTGGTCAGGGGGAGATGGGTGCGTCACGATTCCTGACCCGGAAGACCCGAATACCGTCTATTTTTCGAGCCAGCACGGAGGAATCCGAAGAAAGGATATGAAGGCGAGCCGTTCTGTGGGAATCCGCCCCCGGCTGCCCAAAGGGCATGAAGGAAGGTTGACCTACATGTTCGTGGCGCCGTACATCATCTCTCCCCACAATCATCTGACGCTCTATCATGCCGGCAACTATGTTTTTAAAAGTCTGAACAGAGGAGATTCCTGGAAGCTGATCAGTCCTGATTTATCGCAGTCAGCCCATGAGGAAAAGAACTCCATTGCCATGGGCGCAGTCGCTGAATCTCTCCTGGAGCCAGGGCTTCTGTATGCGGGAACGGATAAAGGCGCTTTCTGGGTGACGCATAATGACGGCATGGAATGGATTGAGCATTCCGAGGGGCTCCCCAACAGATACATTCGGAGCATCTGTCCTTCTCGTTTTAGTCTCTCCAGAGTCTATATCGCCGTGCCCGGCATCAATGATGATGACCTGAAGAATTACCTGTTTGTCTCTGAAGACTATGGGAAAACCTGGAAATCGATCAGCTCCAACCTGCCCGATGAGGTCGCCTATGTCATCCTTGAGGACCCTGTGAACGAGAACATCCTCTATGCTGGCCTGTACCGAGGCGTTTATGTATCTACAAACCGAGGCCAAAGCTGGTCTTTGCTGGGACCGGGTATGGCGGCCACAGCCATTTCCGATTTGGTCATCCAGGAGAGGGAAATGGACCTAGTGGCAGGGACTCATGGCCGGGGAATATACAGGATGAATATCCAGCCGATTCAGCGGGCGTTTAAAAACGGTGAGCCACAGACTAATATTCTTTTCGAAACACCTGTGGCCCGCCTGCCCTGGATCAAGGATACTCACCGTGACCCGAAATACAGCACCATGGAAAAGGTTCCGATAACCTTTTACCTTACGAAAGAGGCCAAGGTGACGATCAACGTGAAAAACAAGAGAGGGCAAGTCATCTGGTCGATTCCGTACAAGGCCAAGAAAGGCTTCAATCAGTACAGATGGGACCTGGTAAGAGAAAAAGTGGACAGTCCACAGCCCTATTTTATCCAGTATTATCGATTCGCACGGGCGGGGACCTATGAGATTCACATATCAGGTGACGGCGTTGACCTGAAAGGTGAGCTGTCCATAATCAACCGCGAGTCACCTGATTTTTAGCTCTGCAACTCAACGACTCGTGAATAATCCAGGTTCGAAACTTGACTTTTCTTTTGCCGCCATAAATGGTATATTTAAAAGTCATTTTTTGGATTCAGGCTTGGTGTGAATGCATCGCTGCTGTGAAGCCGTGCAGAGCCAAAGCCCTGGTTGGGAAGGGAGAGAATAGCTCGGACTTGCAGAAATTTATGAACATCAAGTTTTGAATTTTCTCTAGGCTCAAGCGGGATTTTTCTCTTTTGCCACAAGCCGTTTATCAGGCTAAATCCTAGAAACTTCAAGTTCGCTTATGAATGGAGTTTAAAGATAACAGGAATACAGATTTCCATCAAAAGGATTGGTTCAATGACAATCATTCAGATTCACAAAAGGAAGAAATCATGCCAAAGCCAATGATAATGAAGTTTAATCGGAGATGGCGGGTTTATCTATTCATCACTGTTCTATCTGCCCTTGCCACCGGATTGTTCTCCAATCTCGTCCATGCCCAGAGCGCAGCCGTGCGGGAATTTAGCCTGCAATCGGCACAGAAGTATGCGGTCGAGTTCAGTTATGAAACCCAGAGATCTCAGCTGGATATCCAGAGCGCAAAAAAGAAAATGAGGGAAACACTTCTAACGGGATTTCCCCAACTCTATTCCACTGTTGACTACATGAATAACCTTGAGCTGGCGACAGTGTTGATCCCGAATATCTTTGAGGGAAAATTTGATGAAAAGATTCCGGTCCAGTTTGGCACCCAGCACAATGCGAGTGTTAATTTTGTCTTAAACCAACTCGTATTCAACGGGAGTTATATCGTCGGCCTCAAAGCGTCGAAGATCTACCGTCAGCTGGCGGACCAGAATCATGCAAGAACGCAATTGGATATCCTGGAGACAGTCACAAACACATATTATTTAATCCTGGTCGCTGAAGAGAGTGAACGGATCCTGAATTCGAATCTCGAGAACTTGGAGAAAACCCATTATGAGATCCGCGAGAGATACAAGGAGGGTTTTGTGGCTGAAACGGATGCTGACCTTGTCCAGATAGCCGTGATAAAACTGAAAAACAGCCTACAGTCGATTGTCAGACAGAAGGAGATTGCCTATAAACTTTTGAAGTTCCAGATGGGATTAGACCTAAATGGACAAATTGTCCTGACAGATAAACTGGAAGATATTATTCAACAGATAGATATCTCGAAAACAGGAGATGCCGAATTTGATATTGAGCAGAACATTGACTACAAACTGCTCGAGACACAGGAAAAGCTTTCTGAAATGAACTTGAAGAATGAAAAAGCTCAGTATTATCCTACGATTTCAGCCTTTTACTCGTTCCAATGGAATGCGTTCCGTGATGCATTCACTTTTTTCAATTTCAAAGAGGATTGGTTCCGCACCCAGGTTTTGGGTTTAAATATCAGCATCCCGGTATTCAGGAGCGGTGCCCAGAAAGCCAAAGTCGCTCAGGCCTCCATTGCCCTGGAACAGGCAAAGAACGCGAAAATTCAAGCGTCTCAGGGTTTAGCTGTGGAAGCGGCCAGTGCTAAATCGGCCTTGGATTCCGCGCATGAGAATTATTTGAATACCATGGAAAATGTGGAATTATCCAAAAAAGTATACGACACGACATTGATTAAATACAATGAAGGAGTCGCCTCCAGCCTGGATTTGACCCAGGCGAATGATCAATATCTGTTGGCTCAGTCCGATTTCATTCAAGCCATGTCCGGACTTCTCACAGCAAAGAATAAATTGGACAGGTTGCACAGTAATTATCAAACTCTGCGAACAAAGGACGAATGACCATGAAAAATTGCAAATACTTGATTCTATTGGGAATGGGATTGATTCTTGCCGCCTGCGGCCCTCCGAGTGAAGAAGCGCAGCTGGCACGATTGGAAAGGCAGAGAGAAGCCTTGACGGAAAAGATCGAGAAGCTGAAACAGGAAATCGCTCAAAAAGCCAATCCAGGCGTGAAAAGCGAAAAGGTTATGAATGTCGAGATTTCACAGGTAGAAAAAGGCATTTTTCGGCATTATATCCAGGTGCAGGGCACGGTTGAATCAGACAACAACGTTCTGGTTGCCCCGCAGTCTTCGGGAGTTGTCAAAAAGATCCATGTCCAAGCCGGCCGTAAAATCACCAGAGGGCAGCTTCTGGTTGAACTGGATGGAGCCATTCTGGAAAGCAGTATCGCTGAAGTGGAGAATGGATTGAAACTTGCCAATACGATTTTTGAAAGGCAACAAAGGCTGTGGAATAAAAATATCGGCAGTGAGATCGAGTTCCTTCAAGCCAAGAACAACAAAGAAAGTCTGGAAAAGAAATTGGCGACGTTAGAGGAACAATACAAAATGACGAAAATTTTCGCACCTTTATCCGGAACGATCGATGAGGTTCTGATTAAAGAAGGAGAGATGGCGGTTGCAGGAATGGGCGCTGTTCGTATCGTGCAGCTATCCAACCTGAAGATCAAAGTCGATCTCTCAGAGATTTACACTTCGCGGATCAAAAAGAATGATCTCGTGCACGTCAACATACCGGTAACCGGGAAAGAATTCGACCTTCGTGTCAGTGCTGTCTCCCAGGTTATCGACCCGAATGACCGCACTTTCCAGATCGAAATAAAGATTCCCCAATCCGAAGCCGGAATCAAACCGAATATGCTGTCGGTTTTAATGATCAACGACTACACGAATCAGGAGGCTTTGATCGTTCCGCTGAACATTGTCCAGGAGACAGGGCAGGAACAGTTTATTTTTGTGGCCGAACCGCTGGATGGAAACTGGATTGCTCGGCGGAGATCGGTCAAGACTGGATACAGCTATAACGACCGAACTGAAGTTCTCTCCGGGCTTGAGGAGGGCGAGCATGTGGTGACGTTCGGGTACCAGAATCTGGCCGATGGTCAAAAGTTGACAGTGGTTTCGAACTCAAAATGAGCCTTTCGATGGAAGGCCTCGCATTTAATAAAGAAGTGGATAATAAAAAATGAAATTTAAAGAATTCAAATTAACGAACCTATCGGTGGCGAATAAGACAACCATATACATATTCACAGTGATTCTGGTGATATTCGGGTTTATGCAGTACGATGCAACTCCCAAAGAGAGATTTCCAGAAATCGTTTTTCCCTATTTCATGGTCAGCACTATCCATCCCGGAACATCGCCGGCTGATGTGGAAAACCTGATCACGCGGCCTATAGAAAAGCAGCTCAAGGGAATCGATGGCGTCAAACACATCAACAGCAACTCGATCCAGGATTTTTCCTCCATTTTTATCGAATTTGAGCTGACTGCAGATGAGATGCAGGCATATCTTGATGTGAGACAAGCCGTCGATGATGCCCGGGGAGAGCTCCCTCCTGATCTTTTCAGCGAGCCCGAGGTCACCCGGATCGATCTCTCTGAGATCCCGATCCTGTTCATCAACCTTTCCGGTGATCTTGGACTGGTGAAGTTAAAGAAAATTGCCGAGGACCTTCAGGATGAGATCGAAAGCCTGGAGGAAATCACACGTGCGGATATCGTGGGAGCTCTGGACCGTGAAATCCAGATCAATGTCGATCTCTATAAAATGCAGGCCGCAGACCTTTCCTTTTTTACCATTCAGAATGCCATCGCCTCTGAGAATCTCACCATTTCCGGAGGACAGGTCGATACGGATGGCATCCGGAGAAACCTCAGGGTGGTCGGTGAATTCACGAACGTCGACCAAATCAAGAACATCCAGCTGAGAAAGGGGATTTATTTAAGAGAGATTGCCGAGATCGTGGACGGGTATGCGGACAGAGGGAGTTATTCGCGTTTGAACACCCAGGATGTGATCACGATCAATGTGATCAAGAAAAGCGGAAAAAACCTGATCTATGCGGTCGATAAGATCAAGGATATTGTTAATGAATACCAAAAGACCGCCCCTGAGAACTTGATCATCACTATGACAGGGGACTCGAGCACTCAAACGAAAAATACCGTGAGTGATCTGTTCAACACAGTGATCCTCGGATTTATCGTTGTCGTTTTTGTCCTCATGTTTTTCATGGGGGAGACAAATGCCCTGTTTGTGGGGATTGCCATCCCGATGTCCATTGTCATCGCTTTCATTTTCATTCCTGTTGTTGGGTTCACCATGAACATGGTTGTTCTCATGTCCTTCATCCTCGTTCTTGGAATTGTCGTGGACAACTCGATAGTTGTTGTGGAAAACGTCTACCGGCATTTCACCACGACTCCTGACCTCTCCATTGTTGCGGCTTCCAGGCGGGGAGTCGGAGAAGTCGCCATGGCCGTTTTCACTGGCACATTAACGACCATGGCGCCCTTCTTTACTCTTATCTTTATGCCTGGAATTCCCGGAAAATTCATGTCCTTTCTCCCCATCACTGTTATCATTACACTGACGGCTTCCATGCTGGTGGCGTACATGATCAATCCTGTTTTTGCCGTTTCGTTCATGAAAAGACCTTCCAATGACGATACGATAAGAGTCCGTGGGAAGCTCAACTCGAAAAGAATCCTCATCCTATCAGCGGCTGTTGTCTTGGCCGTGGTTTTTTATGCGGCCGGGAAGATGCTTCTGGCTAATCTTTTGATATTCGGGGTTATCCTCTATTTGCTGTCCAAGTTTGTCATCCATTACCTGATCGCCAAATTCCAGGCACATGTCATTCCCCGAATGAAGAATGGCTACAGAAAAACTCTGACTTTTCTCCTCAGAGGGAAACGGCCGTATGGCGTTATTGCTGGGATTGTTGTTCTTCTCTTTCTATCCCTCATCCTTCTGGGTATCAGAATGCCCAGGGTTGTGTTTTTCCCCGGAGGTGACCCGAATAATCTCCAGGTGTACATCACGATGCCCGAGGGCACTCATATTGATGTGACGAATGATATATGTAAGCAGGTCGAAGAAAAGATTTATAGAGTCATCGACCGCGACAATCCTGATGTGGAATCCGTGGTTTCCAACGTGGCTATGAACGCAGGAGCTGGATTTTTTGAACGCTTTTCTCAGGATAAGCTGGCTAAGGTCACTATCACTTTTGTGGAGTATAAGTACAGGACCGGGATATCCACACGGGGATATCTGAGTCAACTGCGCAAGGAATTGAGTGGAATCGCCGGAGCCAAAATCCGTATTGATGAGGAAATGATGGGGCCTCCGACCGGGTATCCCATCAACATGGAAATCAGTGGCGATGATATTGACGAGCTGGTCAGCATCACTCACAGACTGGAAGAATTCATTCAGTCATTAAACATTCGAGGAATTGAGGAGCTGAAATCCAGCATGGAAGTCAGCAAGCCGGAGCTCATCCTGAATATTGATAGAGAAAAGGCCAACAGGCTGGGAATTACCACTGCTCAGGTGGGAATGGCCCTGCGCACAGCCATCTATGGGACAGAGGTTTCTGAGTTCAAAGATGGAGAAGAGGAGTATCCGGTTATGGTGCGGTTGGACGAAAAATACCGGAATGACATAGATGTCCTTCTGAGCCAGATAATCATGGTTCCCGGCGGGAACAACGGGCCAAAAAAAATTCCGATTTCCTCCTTTGCCCATGTGACCAAACGGACAAGCTACGGCGGAATCACTCGGTTGGACAACAAGAGGGTGATCACTCTGTTCTCCAATGTGCTTTTCGGATACAATGCCAACGAGATTATTCGTCAGATCAGCAGACAGCTTCCTCAATTCGAGATGAAAGAAGGCTATACGATCAAGTTCACGGGTGAACAGGATATGCAAGCTGAGGTCGGCAACTTTATGGTCAGAGCTCTTTTCATCGCCGCGGCTCTGATTTTGATCATACTGGTCACGCAGTTTAATTCTCTCTCCAAGCCGTTGATCATCATTCTTCAGATCCTATTCAGCCTCACCGGAGTCTTCCTAGGTTTTGCCATATTCGGTATGGACATTTCAGTCGTGATGACGGGAATGGGGATCATTGCGGTGGCTGGGATTGTTGTCAAAAATGCGATCATTATCGTTGACTACACGGATAAACTGATTGACAGCGGTATGGACAAGATTGAGGCCATCGTCCAGGCCGGTGCCACGCGATTAACCCCTGTTCTTTTGACAGCGCTCTCCACAATTCTGGGGCTTTTCCCTCTTGCCATCGGCATAAACATAAATTTCATGACTCTATTCAGTGAGCTGAGGCCTCAGTTCTACTTTGGCGGTGACAGCCCTGTTTTTTGGAATCCGCTCGTTATGACCATCATCTTTGGGCTATCCTTTGCAACAGTCTTGACTCTTGTCGTTGTTCCAGCCATGTACAAACTCATCTACGCCCGAAAAAAATAGAAGTCAGCAATTGAATATTGAATCTTTTTTTGAAAAAATCAGTATATATAATATAAAGAGAAATCAGCTGGATTGTTCATAAAATAGGCTGACACTGAATATTATGAATAATTCAGGAGAAATGGATTTCTCTCTATTTGCTTTGGCGGATATCATGGGCAGCGATGCGTGCCCATCTCATCCTGAAGGGTGTCATTGCGAGCGAAGGGTGGCAATCTCATCCTTCACTTTGAAGTTTAAGCAATGTATTTCCTGTAGGAGTGGAAAGAATGGACGTTGTTGAGATTGAAAATATCACAAAAACATTTGGCCGAGTCAGGGCTGTGGATGATTTATCCCTGAACGTTCCTCAAGGGAGTATTTATGGATTTATCGGCCCCAACGGTTCCGGGAAAACCACGACTTTGCGAATGATCATGAACATCTTCTATCCCGATTCGGGCAAGATCCGGATATTCGGGGAAAAGATGCATGGCGCCACCAGCGACCGCATCGGATATCTACCGGAAGAGCGCGGCATGTACAAGAAGATGAAGGTCCGCGACCTCCTCCGTTTTTACGGGGAGCTGAAGAGCGGCCGGAAAGTGAATAAAGAAGTGGACTATTGGCTCGAGAGGCTGGACCTCAGCGACTGGGCTGATAAAAAGATCGAGACACTCAGCAAGGGAATGGGACAGAAGGTCCAGTTTATCTCGACCATCGTTTCGCAACCTGAGTTGATTATTCTGGACGAGCCGTTTACCGGGTTGGATCCGGTCAACGTCGAAGAGATCAAGAACGCGGTGCTCGAACTCCGGTCTCAAGGAGCCACGGTGATTTTCAGCACCCATGATATGAACGTGGCTGAAAAGATGTGTGATTTCATTTTCATGATATTCAAGGGGAAAAAGGTCCTGGATGGAACCCTTGTCTCGATCCAGGATGAATACGGCAGTGATACTCTCCGGGTCCGTACTGAAGGCGGAATTTCGAAATTGAAAAACCTGGACGGCGTGGATAAAATCACGGATTTCGGGCAGCTCCAGGAATTGCGTATCGCGCAGGAAAATGACCATCAAAAGATCCTTTCCGAGATCATGACCCGGACTCGTGTCTTCAGTTTTGAGATGGCCAAACCGACGCTGTACGACATTTTCCTCAGGATTGCCGGACCGGAAGCCAAGGAGGAGACCGATGCGTAGAACTTTCAGGTTTGTAAAAAGAGAATATCTGGCCGCTGTCAAAACAAAAGGATTCATCATCATGCTGGTTCTGATGCCCGTGCTGATGGGAGGAAGTGCGATTGCCATGTATCTTTTACGGGGCCAGGTGGATACAACAGACAAGCGTGTGGTTGTGCTTGATCGTTCGGGGATAGTGGCGGATATGCTTCCGAAAGCGGTGGAGGAGCGGAATAAGGCCGCCGTGTATGATAAGGAAACCGGAAAGAAAATCCAGCCCGCTTATATCCTTGATGTAGTCGAACCAGACAAGAAAGATCCCCAGGCCCAGAGGCTACAGCTTTCAAACCGCATCCGAGGCGGGGAGCTTCATGCCTTTCTGGAGATTGGCCCGAATGTCCTGTATCCGAAAGGGGAGCAAACCACGTTCCGCATCAAATACCATGCCAAGAATGCAGCCATGGACAATGTCCGCAACTGGCTGAACAACACGATCAATCCTTATCTGCGCAGGGTCCGCTTGATGGATTCCGGCGTGGATGAGTCAAAGGCCAATGAGATAATGACCTGGCTTCAGGTCGAAGCCATGGGGCTTTTATCCGTGGATGATGAGACTGGTGAGATCCAGGAAGCCAGGAAAACAAGCGAAGAGGAGGCTATCTTTGTGCCCGTTGTCGTTTTCTTCCTGATGTTCATGATGGTCATGATGGGCGCCATGCCGCTTTTGCAGAGCACCATGGAAGAAAAGACACAGAGAATTGCGGAAGTCCTGCTGGGAAGCTTGAAACCTCATGAGTTCATGGCCGGAAAAGTCCTTGGGGGTTTGGCTGTATCATTGACTGGGGCTTTGGTTTATGTGATCGGCGGTGTTTTCTTTCTTGGAAGACTTGGATTGAGAGACATCATTCCCTATCATGTGATTCCCTGGTTTTTTGCCTTTTTAGTCCTGGAGATCGTCATGGTGGGATCCTGGTTGGCCGCTTTGGGCTCGACCTGCAATGATCCCAAGGACGCGCAGAACCTGACGTTTCCGGCCATGTTTCCTGTATTTTTCCCGATGTTTGTCTTCATGCCGGTCTTGATGGAGCCGACCAGTGGATTTGCCACCTGGATGTCATTGTTTCCGCCGTTTACGCCCATGCTGATGCTCATCAGGAAAGCGGCGCCGGCGGGGATTCCTGCCTGGCAGCCCTGGGTGGGGCTTGTCGGCGTGATTCTGTTTACCGCTTTCGCCATCTGGGTTGGAGGGCGGATATTCCGAGTCGGTATCCTGATGCAGGGAGGCGCTCCGAAATTATCCAACATGATCAAATGGACCATCCGCGGTTAACGCGTGAGGCGGGTGTTAGTACTCATTCAAAAAAATTTCGTTCTTTGAATGGCATTGAAGACAAAGGTGTCATTAGGAGCGAAGGCAGCAATCTCACCTTCATGTCATTGCGAACGAAGTGTGGCAATCCCGTAAAGAAAATTCCTGCAAAAAAGAATCTTATTCCCAATTTTAGAAATCCAAAATAGAGATTCAACCCCCTTCACTTCGCACAGGTAAAGTTATTTTTTTCTTCTGGCTTTCCAGGCGAAATATTCTTCCTTGCTCTTAAAAGGCGGCAGATGATGGGGCATGAGTTCGTACGATGTCTCCTTCAAAGGGGCTGGATCCTTGGGAATATGCTGGATCAATTGCTTCTTGATTTCCGCATACTCCGGATTCTGAGCGAGGTTTGTCCATTCTTCCGGATCCATGTTGTGGTCGTATAATTCCTCACTGTCATCGATGTAACGCGTGTATCGCCACCTCTCTGTGCGGACTGAAAATTCAGAGAAGTCATATGTGGAGATGGCTGGATAGGGCCATTCTTCTTGAGGATTCCGGAGTAAGGGGACGAGACTGTGTCCATCAAGTCCTCGTTTCGGAAGTAATCCGCATAACTCGATCAGAGTGGGGAAGATATCGACCAGAGAGGTTATCCTCTCACACCGTCCCCCTCTCTCTGAACCTTCTGGCAACCCGGGCGTTCCTTTGGGGGCTTTAATCATCAGCACGCTTCTGAGTACATTTTCCCAGAGAGCGAATTTTCTCCAGTGTTCCTTCTCTCCCAGCTGCCAGCCATGGTCAGACCAGACAACGACTATCGTGTTATGCGCATAGGAACTCTTTTCGAGTGCGTCCAGGAGCTTTCCCAACAACATATCCGCGAAAGCAGAGGAAGCGAGATAACCCTGGATAGCTTTTTTCCACTCTCCGGCTTCAATGACATGTTTATGATAATTCCCGCCGCGATAGGCGATTTCTCGAGCCCTCTCTCCCACATCATCCAGGTCGTTATCTAACACATTGGGCAGTCGGACTGTCTCGAGAGGGAACATGTCAAAATACTTTTGAGGCACATACCAGGGCACATGGGGACGATAGATGCCACAGGCGAGGAAAAAGGGTTTGGAATGCGTCTTCTGGAGTTGGCTGATGACCCAATTGACCGATTTGAAGTCCCCGGTTTGATCATCAGGAATCTCGATGGGAGACCAGTCAAAATCTCGATACATATTCGGAAAATACGGCATGTTCACTGTTTGTCCGGGTTTCGGCCGGAAATAATCAGGCATGTGCTTTTCTTTAGAGGGATAATAGTCATCCCAGGACCGAGGGTCTGGCATGTTGTTGTGGAATATTTTTCCGGCTCCCCCAGACCAGTAACCGCGTTGACTAAAGTATTTGGGGAGGGTTTGAACCCGGGGAAGCACTTCTCTCCAGATTTGATAATTGGAGTACATCCCTGAATTATAGGTGTGAATTCCAGTCAATAAAGCGGTTCGGGATGGGTTGCACGCGGCAGACGCACAGAAACAATTGGTGAAATTCACGGCTTGTTGGGCAAGGCGCTTCAGGTTTGGGGTTTGAGACTGGGGGTGACCGCCAAGGGGCTCGATCCAATCATTGAGGTCATCGATCGAAACAAATAAAACATTCGGGTTTTCACCAAGACTTGCGGCTCCTTTCTTCCCCCTTCCACATCCTTGGAAGGCGAGGCCAGCCGCTCCCATTCCGATGGCTTTAATGAAATCACGCCGATTCAGATCAGCCATTCTTCAATCTCCTTGGAAGGGTTAGAATTTCCTTCCTTTTGAGACATAGACTTTCTTTTGGCTCGTATCTCGCCAAAAATTTAAGAGCGAAAATGTGTGTAACTTTTAGTGACTTTATTGACGAGGTTTCGTTCTGATTCCGAGATAGTAGGCTACGTTCGCGTGAGGGTCTATCTTCGTTTTTATTTTACCTGGCAGGGCACTCAGAACCGGATTCAAACCCGGACCATGGCCGGCATAGTCGCTCCATCCGTGGATGCAGACACCTATGGTTACCGCGCCTTGGTATCTTCCGCGTCCGTAGAAGTCGTAATGGTCCCTGATTGCCACAAGGTCTCCGAGTTTGAGTTCTTTCAGTTTGTATTTCTCAACGATTTCCGGGCAGGTGGTCTGAATATCGTAATCAATGTATTCAATGAATGGTCCGCCTATTCCTGACCCCATGATATGCCCCGGAACCTCCATCACAACAGGGACTACGAGTGTATCTCCTTTTATGGTTATGCCCATGTTTTCCAGGAGTTTCGGGGAAAGCTTATTCACTCTCACATCTTCGAATCCTTCAATCTTGAGTCCCACGCCCTGAGCTTTGACCTGAATTTTATCGTTTATTGTGAGTTTCTCGAGAACATCTTTAGGAAACCAGGCAAGGTCATCTGATCCCGCATGCCTGCCGATGTAGAAGCCTTTGGCTCCCTTGGCCTCACCAGAGATGACTCTCGCTTCATTGCCGATACAGCCGAGAATAGCTATAGCGCACTGGCTGGGTGATGATTCGTCGCGACCCTGAATGGTGACATCGGGCTCGACATGGTCTGCGTACGCCCAGCCATAAGTGGAATCTCCGAGCGAAACGGTGTAGTTGATCGATGCCATTCCTATGCTGTGCTTCGGTTTGCCATCGTAGGTCGTCGAATACCCCCTGCTCCCGGCTGGCTGCACAACGGCTTCAACAGCAGTCGTGATGAGCTTTTCCTTGTTGGTTTTTAGAGAGGCTTTCGTTGTGGACGGAGGGGACTTCTTCATTTTTATGCCGAGATACTTGCCTATGTTAGCTGTGGGATCAATGCGGGCTTTGAGTTTCCCGAATCGTGTGGAGAGGATCGGCGTCACGCCAATACCCAGACCCGAGATGTCACTCGGCCCACTGCAGACAACGCCAACAGTCGCGCCCCCCTTGAAGTAGCCTTTTCCATAATCGGTCTGGATATCTTTGAGAAGAACGAGATCCCCGAACCGCAATTCGTCCAGGCCGTGCTTCTTGATATCCGGGGGAAAACAGGTTTGAACATGCCAGTTGCCGGAGAGGCTTCCTCCACCCGAGCCCTGCCCGGCAAGCTCGCCGGGTATCTCCTTAACAACAGGCATTTCAAGCTTTCCATCTCTGGTTGGAGTGAGCAGCTTTTCCAGGATTTCAGGTATAACGCCATGAATAAAAACATCCTTGAAGCCGTCTATCTCTAGGCCGACTCCTCTGGCTTTGACATGCATTCTGTTGCCTATGGCGAGTTTATCCAAGATAGAGTCATCAAAATGAACCAGCACATAGCTCCTGAATTTTCCGATGATCACGCCTTTCTCTCCCCTGGCATCTCCGCTCAGAAGCTTCACTTCATTGCCTATGGATGTAAAGTTGAGCCAGGAAGTTCTCGCTCGGTCTGATCCAGCGCCGACCGTGGCGACACCCATCGTGGCCCTGTCTCCAGAGGCCCAGCCGAATATTTTCTCGCCAATTTTCAGGTTATAATT
The DNA here is from genome assembly GCA_050116035.1 of Candidatus Aminicenantota bacterium. Taxonomy (GTDB): domain Bacteria; phylum Acidobacteriota; class Aminicenantia; order Aminicenantales; family Aminicenantaceae; genus SOIA01. The sequence continues at coordinate 25,255 of JASFPJ010000002.1, forward strand.
GATGCCACCGATTCCAATCGCCATTTTGGGTTTTCCGTCCCAGGTGGTGGTGTATGACCTTTCAGGCTCTGCGGGGGCGATTTCACCTTGGACCGCAAGCGTCAGCAGCTTGTCCTTGTTCGTCGTGATGATTTGTTGTCCAGCCTGGCCGGCGGCATTATTCGTGTTCGTGAAAACAAAGGCCAGGCACAATAAAATTCCGAGAAGCGTCAATATATTTTTCCTCATATGTCCTCCTTTTTGTTAAGAAATGCAGGATAAGATTAATCAGGTCTACATGAAATGTCAATACAATATGGGGAACGTCCCCAAATTGTTTTTTGACTTCGATTATTCTGGATGCTATTATTTTTCCCCATAGGTGGAATTAGAAAGGGTGAAGGCACTGAAAACAACACTTATACGAGGGGGGACAGTTGTCTCCAACCAAGAGGCTTCCCTCCAGGATGTTCTGATTCAGGGGGAGCAGATTGCTTCTGTGGGAGACTTGTCTGACATAAAAGCAGACACTGTAGTCGATGCCAAAGGGCGGCTTGTCCTTCCAGGGGCTGTCGACACACATGTCCACTTCAATGACTATTTCATGAACACCGTGAGTGTGCACGATTATTACAGAGGCACTTTGGCCGCCGCTCATGGAGGCGTAACCAGCATCGTCGATTTCGCGAATCAAGCTCCAGGTAAATCGTTACAAGATGCATTCGAGAGTAAGAAAGAAGAAGCCGCGGGGAACACGCTGATCGATTGGGGGGTTCATCCAGTCATCACCCAGCTAACTCCTGAAACGCTTGAAGAGATTCCTCGAGTCGTGGAACAGGGCGCACCAACAATTAAGTGTTACATGACCTATCGGGAAGAGGGGCTCATGGTGGAGGATGCGGATTTAAAACGAATACTGGAAAGCCTCCGGAAGGCCGGAGGAATGCTGATGGTGCATGCCGAAGACAATGATACGATTGAACGAAACGTCCCCCGGATGATCGGTGAAGGCCGGACTCAACCCATCTATCATGCCAGAAGCCGGCCTCCAGAGGCTGAAAACTTGGCCATCCACCGCTGCATTCAGCTGGCAAAGAAAACAGATGGCCGCCTGTTCGTCGTTCATATGGCCACCGATAAAGGGATTGAGCTTGTCAACAAAGCTCAGCGCGAGGGGCTTAACGTTTTGGCCGAAACCTGTACGCATTACTTGATATTCACTGAGAAAATGCTCGAGCGTGAAGACGGCATTAAATGGATATGCTCTCCTCCCTTGAGAAATCAGACTGTTCAGGAACGCCTCTGGGACGGGATCAAAGATGGGCGCATTTCGATGGTCACTTCAGATGACGCAGCCTATTCTTGGGAAGCCAAACTTTACGGAGCCGAGCGGTTTGACAGATGCCCCAACGGAATCCCCGGTATCGAACCGCGCCTCTCCATACTCTATTCTGAGGGAGTCATCAAGAGGGGAATGTCCCTGCCAAGGTTTGTGGAGATTGTTTCGACTGCCCCGGCAAGTCTCTTTGGTCTGGCTCCTCAAAAAGGATGCCTGACTCCTGGCGCAGATGCAGATGTTGTCCTCTTCGATCCCAAAGCGAAATGGACCATGAGCCAGGCGACTCTCCACATGGCTTCTGACTGGTCTGCCTATGAAGACATTGATATAACTGGAAAAATTGAAAAAGTCTTTTCCAGGGGAGAACTCATCATTGACGGAGAGAAGTGTTTGGCCCAGAAGGGGAGAGGGCGCTATCTTCATCGCGCACTCGATTTTTCCTCACAACCATGACCATGAGAATCATAAGATTTTTTCCACTATAGAGAAGGAATAGACCATGCCAAAAAAAAATCAACACCTCATATATTCAGGAGCTTCTCCAGAAAAGGTCGCTGGAGATTTACAGCCTCTCGTTGACTTTCAGGAGGAAGGCCTTTCCCTTCAGAAACTCCAGGAACTCATCAACGACCGACTCATTCCGCACCTGATGCGGTATGACCATCCGGGTTTTCATTCGATGTTTAATTTTTTCCTCGAGGAGGGAGCTGAACTGGGCGCCAAGATAGCCCTCGATTATAACCAGGGAGTGACAAACTGGCAGGTCTCACCGGGGGGAGCGGCGCTGGAGGAACTCTGTTGTCAGGCTCTCTGCCGCCTCTTCGGTATGGGTCCAGAGGCAGAGGCGACGTTTATGTACTCAGGAACCTACGCCAACCAGGAAGCGCTCTACCTGGCTCTCCACCGGAAAGCGGAAAAGTGTGGTTTTGATTTACCACAGAAAGGGCTGAACGGATTTGATGATCCCACGCGACTTCGCGTCCTCGCTTCCCGTGATGCCCATTTTTCGCTGAAGCATGCTGTCCGGATACTCGGACTCGGAGAAAAGAGTCTCGTTCCTCTCGATGTGGATACGAATCGACGTCTGGATGTAAACCGCATGAAGGAGACTACCGAACAAATGCGACAGACGGAGGACATCTTTTGTGTGGTCGCCACTGCAGGAACGACATCAACGGGGTCTGTTGACCCGGTCCTTCCCGTGGCTGAGATTTGCCGGGACCTCGATACATGGCTGCATGTGGATGGAGCGTACGGTCTGGCATACAGCCTGATTCCCGAGTTGAAGAACCTCTTTTCAGGCATGGAACAGGCTGATTCGGTTTCTTGGGACCCGCATAAGCAATTCGGAGTTCCCATCCCGAGTTCCATTCTTTTTGTGAAACGCAAAGAAGATTTTAACCGTATGGCCATCTTTAGTGAGTATTTCAACCGGAGAGACGATCCTCGACCGAATCCGGGGCTCAAATCGCCTCCTTCCACCCGGCCCCTTACTGCCCTGTCTCTTGTGACTTCTCTTCGATACCAGGGGACCAAGAGAGTTGTCCAGAGACTTGAGACTCCGATCTTGGCCATCCGAGAATTGGCTGAGAAGCTGGAAAATGAAACGGATATAGAAATCATCCATCAGCCCGATACAGGAATCCTCTGTTTTCGTCTAATCCCCGAAGGTTTTCCTGAAGAAGAGCTGAACAGACTGCAGGAACATATCTATGAGAGAATCATTTCGGGCGGGGAACGCACCCTGTCTATTACAAAACTCGATGAAAAAACAGTATTGAGGCTTGTGGCCGTCTCACCATCTGTGACTAGCCAGGCTTTGATGGATACAGTCTCCGAGACTCGCGCTCTGGCCCGAGATTATTAATGGCAGGCAAAAGATGGTTCATCCGACCTTTTGATGAGATAGAAAAAATAAGGAGCGGCTCCGTTGCTGCTTGAGAAAATTCTGGACATCGCCACTAAGATTGATGGAGTGCTATGGGGACCATGGACAATGGTCTTCATCGCAGTAGTCGCCGTTTTTCTTTCCGTTAAATCCGGTTTTTTCCAGTTCAGAAAGTTTAATTTTATCTTGAATAACACCTTCGGAAAGATGTTCACCCAGGCTGAGAGCAAGGACAAGGGAAGAATGACCCCTTTTCAGTCCACTACGACTGCACTGGCAAGTACGGTTGGCATGGGGAATATTGTCGGCATCGCCACCGGTCTTTCTGTCGGAGGTCCGGGGGCGATATTCTGGATGTGGGTGCTGTCTCTCCTGGGAATGATGACCAAAACTGTGGAGATAACTCTGGCCGTCCACTACCGGGATACGGATAAAGAAGGCAACCTCAGCGGCGGACCGATGCACTACATCAAAAAAGGCCTGGGATGGAATTTTCTCGCCAAGCTGTTCAGCGTAGGAATATTCATCAATGCTGTTTTGAGCGCTTCTCTTCTCCAATCCCACACAGTTGGAAGGACATTCTTGAAGAGTTATAACTTCAACCCCTATGTCACCACTGCAGTTATGGCTAGTATTGCCGCCTTTGTGATCATTGGCGGCATTCGACGGATCGGCCGATTCTGTGAAAAGCTCGTTCCTTCCATGTCTGTCCTGTACATCGTTGGCGGCGTCGCTATACTCTTCATCAATTACCATAAAATCCCGGAAGTGTTCGCCACCATATTCAAGTACGCATTCGCTCCCGCGCCGGCCATCGGGGGATTTGTCGGGGCCTCTGTGGCGTCAGCCTTCAAAATGGCGATGGCCAGAGGCATGCTTTCGAATGAAGCTGGCCTGGGAACAGCCCCAATGGCTCATGCGACAGCCGACACCCCTCATCCTTTCCAGCAGGGAATCTGGGGGGCTTTTGAGGTCTTTATTGATACGATCGTCATCTGTACGATCACATCTTTTGCGATTCTCTCGACAGGTGTTTTATCTGGTGGTGAATCAGGAATTGAGTTGGTCATCGACGCGTTCTCCTCGATTTTTCCACCCATTCTATCGAATGCATTCATTTCACTGGTGACCTTAACCTTCTGTCTGTCAACACTCATAGGTTTCTTTATCTACTATCGAACTGCGGCCACTGATATATTTGGTCAAAGAGCCATGAAATACTTGAAATGGTTCTATTTGATGCCTGGGATCATATTTGCAGGTGTCGCGGACGTGGACAGACTGTGGGTATTCGCGAATATATCAGTTGGAGTCTGTTCTCTGCCGAATCTGATAGCTATTCTGGCACTGAATGGAGCCTTCTTCGTGTTGATGAAAGATTTACTGTCTAAGAGGAATGAATATGCCTGCCGGATTGTCGATTCTTCCAAAAAATACGTGAAAATGGCAAAATGACGGGTAAACTCATCTATGAGTGAGGATAAAATGAAAATTCTTATCATAAATCCCAACAGTGACTTAGGTATAACCGAAGCGATCCAGAAAACCGCGGATGAATTCACCCAGGGCGTATTCGAAGCCGTGTGTCAGCCCACACCCGGGGCGCCTGCGTTCATCGAAACCTACGAGGATGCCATAAAAGCGGCACCAGGAATGATCCAGCTCGTGCGAGAGAACGAAGACAGATATGATGCCTTTATCGTGGCCTGTCACAGCGACCCTCATCTGGATACGATAAAGGAGATAACAAGAAAACCTGTGGTCGGCATCGGCGAAGCGTCCATGAAGATGGCCTCGATGCTCGGGCATAGCTTCTCAGTTGTCTCGGATAATACACATTCCATCCCCAACAAAGAATTCTTGGCGAGGCAGTACCACCTTCAGGATGCATTGGCCTCTGTGAGAGCCCCTCTGGATGAAATGAGCGGACTGAGTGATGAGGAGAAATATCTCCAGACTGCCCGGTTAGCGATAGAAGAGGATAGGGCTGAAGTGATCGTGCTGGGTTGTGCGGCGATGACAGGATTGGATAAACCTCTGCAGAAAAAACTGGGAGTCCCGGTCCTGGATGGGGTGGTGTGCGCTCTGATTATCGCTTCCGGTTTGGTCCAATACGGCGTCTCAACAAGTAAAATCAGAAGGTACAATCCAGAAGGCTAATACCGCTCTATACAATTAATCCTTAAAGTGTTTTTTCCACTTCCCGGATTGAATCGGCGAAAATTTCCATTCCTTTTTTTGCCAGTTCTTCGGTCAGAACCAGAGGGGGGAGGAACCGGATAACGTTTGAATAATGGCCTCCGATCTCGACGAGGAGTCCATGCTGGTGACAGATGGTCCTCACTCTCTGAGCCAAATCAGGGGCTGGCTCCTTGGAAGCCTTATCCGATACAAGCTCTATGCCGAGCATAAGGCCTCTTCCCCGGGCTTCTCCCACGATTGTTGAATCTTTCTCAATATTTTTAAGCCAGGAGAGCATCTTTTCACCAAGGTTGGAGGAGTGTTCGGCAAGGTTATTTTCCGCCATGAAACGAAGAGCCGCGGCTCCAGCGGCATAGGCAATGACATTTCCCCGGAACGTGCCGATATGTTTTCCCGGCGGCCATTTATCCAACTTTTCTTTGTACACAATGCAGGAGATGGGAAAGCCTAAGCCTCCGAGTCCCTTGCTTAAAGTAATGATGTCAGGTTCAATCCCGCTGTGTTCAAACGCAAACATTTTTCCTGTTCGGCAGAGACCGGCCTGGATTTCGTCAACAATCATGATAATCTGATTTTTGTCGCAGATTTCTCGAATCCCTGTAAGAAACGACTCTGGAGGGACAATGGAACCGCCTTCGCCCTGAATGGCCTCAACGATGAGTGCCGCGGGTCTTCCCACACCTGAATGAGGATCTTCAAGAACATGCTCGAGATATTTCACACAGTCCATATCGCACGATCCAGATTCCTTCCCGAAGGCGCAGCGGTAACAGTACGCATAGGGGACAAAATGAACTTCTGGAATAAGCGGCAGAAAATCCTCTTTGAAAGACAGGCCGCTGGAAAGAGAAAGGGCTCCCGAACTCATCCCGTGGTAGGCGCCTTCGAAAGAAATCATTAGATGTCGATGCGTGTTATACTTGGCAAGCTTCATGGCCGCTTCAACGGCATCTGACCCTGTGGGTCCTCCGAAAAAGATTTTCTGCAGCGGGTCAGGCAAAAGTGAAAGCAATCTATCAATGAGTGCTTTCCGTGGCTCGCTCGGGATGTCGAGGGAATGAGTGAGACGGGAGAGCTGCTCAGAAACGCTCTCTAATACCGTTGGATTGGAATGTCCCACATTCATCACTCCGGCTCCACCAAAAAAATCGATGTAGATATTTCCGTCCACGTCCTCCACAGTCGCTCCTCGGGCCCGACTCAGTGCCATGGGCATCCCTCGAGGATAAGACACAGCTGAGCCCTCATGAGCTGATTGAAAATCGAGGTGCTCCTTTGATCGAGGGCCGGGAGGTTGGGTTTTTATTACAGGGGCTTCAGGGAAAGAAAGGCTCTTGAAATCCATCTGATTCCTCCTCGCAGTCGGGGTCTGTTTTCCTCTCAGAAAAATGAATTTTTCATTATTTTCTTATGAGATTGCCACGCTGCGCTCGCAATAACAAAATGTAACAATTCAGGTGAATGAGATTGCCACACAACGCTCGCAATAATATATTAGAAAATGTCATTGCGAACAGAGTGAAGCAATCTCGTTGAAACAAATGCATTTTTATCATACGAGATTGCCACGTCACTGCGTTCCTCGCAATGACAGGTGAATGAGATTGCCACACAACGCTCGCAATGACACCTTTGAATCATCCAATTTAATTTAAAAGAGATCTCTAAGCCTGTTCCGAGCAGAGCGAAGGGATCCCACCAATCCTCGCAGTAACACATTGTAACAACTCAGATGAATGAGGTTGCCACGTTATGCTCGCAATAACACACTGTCACAATTCGCAGGTGTCGTTCGCTTGAGCCGTAATCGCTATTCCTTCATGAACCTCCTGAAATGTTCGAAGTCCTTATCGACTCACCTTGAGGTTAATTCTTTTTGTGGCTGTCCCGCCGTGCTGGGATTTGATTTTGAATTCCACCCATCCCTGGGTTCCGCCCATCTTGACCAGAGTGCAGAGCCGCTTGGTTTCTTTTCCCTTGAGCCTGAATTCACCAGATTTCCCGGGGATCGCCTCAGATGGAGCTAGCTTGTTCAGCGGATCGACAATGGTCGAGCCTTCGGGAATCTCTACAACTGAAATGTTATTGGATGTGTTGACCGTTATGGTGTCCTTTACCGCTCTATTGAGCTGAACAGCACGATCCGAAGATGTAGGGTAGACACGGTCATTCTTGACCACAACCTCAACCCAATACAGCTCATCCGTGGCCGGAGTGACAGAGATTTCCTCGATTTCCACCTTGGGAAATTGACTGGCACAGTACATCACGAACTGGGCATTCTTGAACGCTTCCATCTCTATGTAGCGGGCAGGGGGAGTCCTCACAGTGTGTTTCTTGCGTGAGCCACCAATCCAGATCTCTCCAAGGTCAGGATGCTTGACTTTATGCGGCATGATCCAGCCTTCACCGGTCAGCTCAGTGTCGATCCACTTCAAATATTCTTCGTCGGTCACTCGACCGTCGCCATCCTCATCCGCTTCAAAAGCGGGTGAGCCCCAGAGCTCGATGAGGTAGCTGTAGGCGCCGAGCATGTAGTAAGTGGCTGCATGAGCCTGGCCGCTCAAACCGCCGATAACCGGGCGGTAGTTCTTCATGATTCTGGCTCCCATAGTCGCAATTTCTGTCTGGACATCCATGTCGTGCTGATAATTCGGGGCCACCTGCCGGTCGAAAAGCTGAGCGTACTTATTCGTCTTCCTCATCTCTTCCAGACGCCGTTGGAGCATTTCCTGCATGCGCTGCCTTTGCTCGGGTGTCTGGTTCCGGCTGGGTACGGCCGGTGGGGCCTGGAACATGATCAGACGTCCCGTGTTGTGGTAGTGGAAGCTGGCATAGATATTCGGATGAGCCAGCTGGAATTCATACACGTTGCGGCACTCGGGTTCGGACATCGGGTAAGGATTCCCGGCTTGGAGATTCCAGCCATAGGCAAAGTTCCGGTTCGGATCCGGGCCACCGATGTCATCCTCGTTGATCATTCCGTCGCCATCGTTATCGTAGCCTTCTGAACCGATTCTGCGGAAGCGGCGAACATCTTCCTTCTCATCGCTCACCCGGAGAAACTGCCGCTTATCAGGGGATAGCTTGTAATTTCCTTTTGGGTCTTCGATGTACATGGTGGAAAGCTCTCCATCGCCGTCCACATCCTCGGTTCGGTCCTCGTCGTAGAGCCCATCACCGTCATTGTCCTCGGGCCTGTAGGGCTCACGGGGATTATTCGGTGTGTTGGGAAAGCGAGCGAATGACTCGTTGGCGTCCACGTTGAGCCCGGGAAGGATGTAGAAGGTACAGTTGTTGACCAGGTCATAGACGTACGGGTCGTAATCATACCGGGTGAGGAGATACCACATGAGGTAGAGAGAGCAGGAGATTCCGTTAATCTCGTTTCCGTGAATAGCTCCGTCCACCCACATGGCGGGTTTATCCTGATGCTTTCCGGTTGATTTGGCCGTGATGGTGATCAGGTACTGGTCACGGCCCATCCGGCTTTTTCCGATGCTCTGGATGTCGGCCAGGTGGGGGTATTTTTTCTGGATGTCGTGCATGATTTTGGTCCATTCTGCGTAGGAATAGTACTGCTTCCAGCTTATCGGGAAATCGAGTTCACCGTGGTAGCCGCCCGGACTCTTCTGGAGCTTCTTCTGGGCAAAAGCCGGAACCACACAGGCAGTTACGAGGAAAACACTCAAGATTGAAAGCGTGATGTATTTTAAATGATTTTGTCTTCTCATCGTTTTCCTCCGTTATTGAATGGAAAGGCTTTTGACTTTGGTGCCGCCTTTTTGGGAAGTCACCACAATTTTGAGCGGAGAGTCTCCTTTGACAGCGATCAGCCATTTGACAGTGCGCTTCGGGCCTGTTTGTTCCACCTGGGTTGGTCGGTACCTCGGCTGTCTCATGAAGACCGGATATCCGGGAGGGTAAAACATCATCCTTCGCTGCATCTGCGCTTGCTGGGGACGCGGAGCACCTCTGGCCGCATAGCCGGGAATTCTCATCGTCCCCTCGATGACTCCGAGCCTCTGGAAGGTTGAGCCTTGAAGGTAGGTGATTCGATCACGGTTGCCGATCAGCCAGACAATATCCTCACGGTTTCCGGCCAGTTGAGCGCCTCTGGCAAGATGCGTCGCCAGTTTTCCTTTGTTTTCGATTATCGCCGTGACTTCAACAATTTTGTATTTTCCTCGGGATCGGCCTTTTTTAATCGTAACCTGGTCACCCTTCTGGGAGACGACAGCGTCACTGGCACTCTTAGCTGTGTAGAGGAGGCGCGCTTTGGCCTCAGTGATGACGATTTCCGGCTGAAGTCCGGCTCTGAACTTCTCGAACTGCCAGTGTTTCTCGCAGACGCCGATCAATGGATCTCCCGGGAGTGCATTACTGCGGTATTTGGGAATCCAGCCGCCGATCTCTCCTTCTCCCAGTTCGGGGTGGTTGAACTTCTTCCAGGGGATGAAAAGCTTTCCTCCGTATTTTTCATCCTGGTGTTTCAAAAGCGCCCGCTGGGATTGGAGCCTGGCATCCTGCCCTTCAAACTGAGGAAAACCACTGATATCTTTCTGAGGATTCCAGAGTTCTGTTGTGAGAGCGTAGATCCCCAACTGCATGTACATCCAATCACTGGCCATCCCGTAGTTGTAGCGCCTGTCCCTTGCCTCGCTGTAGCTGGCTCTCCAGCCTCGGGGCAGCTCATAACCGCGGGATATGGCATATTTATTCTTGGATGTTTTCTTGAGTTCTTCTTTTAGTGCATCTAAAGCCCCAGGCTTCTGCCACGCTTCAGGGACTTCCTCCCCAATAATCTCGAGGTATTTTTTCCCCATGATCATGTCGAATACAGCCACATCTTTAGGATGGAGCTGAGTCGGAGGCGCTGTGCCCATGGGCCTGTAGGTGAACCCGCCGGACGTGTGGTAGTTCTGTGCCATCAGGATGTTGGTGTGATTGGTGAAAAATTCGGCAAGGGCATGAGTTTCGGGTGCAGAAGTGGGATAATCGCCCTGACCTCCGGCCATGGTGTTGTCTCTGAACCAACCCTCCGGAAAGTTGCGATTCAGGTCAATCCCTCTTTCCCTGTCTTCTCCTCGCTTGCCATCTCCGTCGTTATCCTTATCCTCCATTATGACTGAATATTTCTGCTCGTTGGTTATTTCTCCTCTCCTCAGACGGATCATTAAGCGAGGATCTTCGTCGTCGATCACATACTGACCTTCTGGATCCTTGTAGCGAAACTGAGTGATGTGTCCATCTCCGTTGAGGTCGTCATACCCGTCCTCGTTGACCTTGCCGTCATTGTCATCGTCCTTCTTCATGCTGTTCTGCCGCTGTGAGATCCCTTTCTCGAGGCTGTTGTACAGTCCGTCAGCATTGACTACCGGGCAGACATAAAAAGTCTGGTCGTTCACTATTCGCGTGACCTCTTCATCCGACCCATAGCCTGAGACCAGCTTGTCGATGATGTAAAGGCTGACTTCAGTCCCTGTGTATTCGTTACCGTGCGTGCTGCCGCAGATCCAGAACCCGGGTTTTCCCTGGTAGGGTTTCATGGGCTGGACGTTCTTCACGCCTTCTTTCCGCATGTTGCGTAATCCCACATGGGCGTCGATCGTGGTCCCTGTTTTCATGTTGGAAATTACGAGTACATAAATCGGCCTCCCCATCGTGCTCTTGCCGATCTCGACGAGTTTAGTGATGTTTGGATAAGCTTTAGCCACATTTTTGATGTATGATACTGTCTGGGTGTAGCTGTGGTAATCATTGAAGCTGATGGGAACTTTCTGAGCCGCGGTGATAGAGTCTGGTGATGTGAGCAGCAGAAAAAGCATCAATGGGATGAGCAGGCCATAAACCCTAAAAGTTTTGGTTTGCATCAAGCATTTCCTCCTCTCTCCAAGATTTCAGGGTGCCTCTTTTCTGCGAGACATCCATATATGTCGATCCGGAATTCGGTACCGAATCCAGGAAAGGAATTACTTTATATGAAATCTTTTTAAAAATAAAGAGATTTTCAAAGGGACAATATCCAGCCAATTTTGGACATCCAGTTAATGGGATTTCCCCTTTTATCCTATGAGATTGCCACGTCACTTCGTTCCTCGCAAAAATTGGGGCCAGTCCCCAATTTCCAATGATACGAAAAATTGGGGACTGGCCCCAGTTTCATGGGACTATCCCCAGTTTCAGAGATAGTTGCTCTTTGTTCGCATAAAAATTAGGGACTGTCCCCAATTTCTGAGCATTGACTCTTTTCCTATTCCTTGCTATTATTCTGGCGCTATTCTTAGGGGAAAGGATTGACAATAAAAAGCCCTGAGCACAATTCGAAGAATCTTTTTGATTCTGAGCCCTGCATTAAATGGACAACTTATCTTCCCAAAACTGAAGAGTTTTTTGTTTGCCAAAACCTTAAAAGCCTTTTCAGGAAATATAAAGCCAAAAAGGAGGGGTAAAATGCTTGAGAAATCAATTTATGAGTTATTTAAAAAAGTTTGCGAGGAGAATAAGGATAAGGTCGCTTACAGGTATAAGGAAGGGACCGAGTGGAAACCAGTCACCTGGGGAGAGCACCAGGAGACATGTAAAAAGATCTCTAAGAGCCTGATGGCCTTGGGGGTCGGAAAAGATGACAAAGTCAACATTCTCAGCTGGACACGGTTGGAATGGATTCAGCTCGATATGGCAACAGTGAGCATCGGCGCTGTGATCGTCGGGATATATCATTCCAATTTAGCGGATGATTGTGCCTACGTCATCAATCACAGCGATGCGGTTATTCTCGTTGTCGAAAACCAGGACCAGCTGGATAAGATTACTAAAGTCAGAAAGAATCTGCCTCATCTGAAGCACATCGTGATTATTGACGGTAAGCCGTCCGGTGCAGAGGATGTGATGACCTGGAAGGAATTTTTATCTAAGGGCAAGAACATTACAGATGAGGATTTTCTTGCGCGAACAGAACAAGTCCAGCCTAAAGATGTGGCTTCACTCGTTTACACATCCGGGACAACCGGCATCCCAAAGGGGGCGATGATCACGCAAGAAAACCTGATTTTCACTTCCTGGTCGGCCCTTGAGTCCATTCTGATGGAGCCACATTTTGAAACTTTACTTTCCATGCCCCTTCCGCACGTCTTTGCCCGGATCATTGTTTATGTCTGCATTCGAGCTGGAGTCACAGTCAATATTGGTGAGAGCCTCGAAAAATCCGGAGATAATTTAAGAGAAGTGAGGCCGCATTTCTTTGTCACGGCGCCGCGGCTCTATGAAAGAGCCTACGTGAGGATCACCTCAGCCCCGCAGGATGCCGGCGGAATCAAGTATAAGATTTTCAAATGGGCACTCAAGGTAGGCTATGCAGTGAGCGGGATGCAGCAGCAGAAAAAGCCTGTTAAAGGCCTGCTCGCGTTCAAACACAAGCTCGCCAACAAGCTCGTTTTCTCTAAAGTTCAAGCGGCTTTAGGCGGCAATCTAGTCTGGGCCGTTTCCGGTTCCGCCCCGTTAAACAAGGCCCTTGCCGAATTTTTTCATGCCTGCGGCATTCTGGTCCTCGAGGGTCTTGGGATGACAGAAAACACCTCGTTCACCAACGTTAACCGTTACGATAACTATAAGTTCGGAACGGTTGGCCCATTGGGTCCGGAGATCGAACAGAAAATTGCATCCGATGGAGAAGTGCTGTTCAGAGGCAAGAATGTCATGCTCGGTTACTACAAAGATCCTGAAGAGACAGCTGAGACGATTGATAAAGATGGCTGGCTTTATACGGGGGATATCGGGATGATCGATGATGACGGCTTTTTGCGCATCACCGACCGCAAGAAGGAAATAATTGTGACATCAGGCGGAAAAAATGTGGCCCCCCTGAGAGTTGAGAATATCATGCTGACCTCACGTTACATCGGCCAGGTTGTGGCGTACGGCGATAAGAAAAAATATCTGACAGGAGTGGTCACGCTCGACCCGGACCAGATAAGTGAGTGGGCAACGAAACAGGGCATCCAGTTCAGCAGCGTAGAAGAGCTCAGCAAGCACCCCCAAGTGGTGGACTTGATCGATAACGAAGTTGAGGAAAAAAACCAATCCCTCGCCTCTTTCGAGACCTTGAAGAAAGTTATAATCGCTCCAAACGAATTCAGCGTTGAAAGCGGCGAGCAGACATCATCCTTTAAGGTCAAACGCCGAGTCGTCATAGACAACTACAGAGCGCAGCTTGATGCCCTGTATGAAGATTAAATTCAGGCAAAAAACTCTTATCGGCATAAAGCACAAATCTTAATCCTTCAGTGCTTCCATTTTTGTTTCCAACTGTCGCGATATAATTATTTTACGAAAGTATCAGACTATTCGTGTCTTCTCCCTTGCCCTTGATTTGTTTGGAGTTGACCGGACTGGGTGATGAAATTTATATGACTTTTTTTAGTCTGCCTGACTACTCATACCGGAGGGCCTTCACCGGGTTGGCTGTCGCTGCCTTTAAAGCCTGATAACTGACTGTCCCCACAGCAATCACAAGTGCAACCAAAGCTGAACCTACAAAAATCCCCCATCCCAAGTCAATCCTGTAGGCAAATCCCTGAAGCCACTGCTTGGAGACTAAATAAGCAGCCGGCCAGGCGACAACATTCGCCACCAACACCCATTTGGCAAATTCCTTGGTCAGAAGCAGCGCAATTCCTGAAGCCTTTGCTCCAAGCACTTTCCGGATGCCGATCTCCTTTGTCCGGCGTTCGGCCATGAACGAGGCCAGTCCGAAAAGTCCCAAGCAGGCAATGAACACGGTGAGTGTAGTGAAGTAACGGAATATTTCCCCGATCCGCTGCTCTGTCCTGTACCAGTTTTCGATATCCTCATCAATGAATCCATAACGGAAGGGGATGTGGGACCCGACAAATTTATCCCACTTTGTCTTCAGGAAAGAAAGGACCTCAGCTGTATTTTCGGGTTTGTATTTAACGAACACAAAGAATCCTCGTGTGGGCTGCATAGCCACTGGGGCGATCGGGCTGTGGAGAGAGGCGCCATGAAAATCTTTGATGATTCCAATGATCGTTCCTTTTTGGCCGCTGAAGGAAAACCATTTGCCGATAGGATTCTCCAATTTCATGGTCTTGATCGCTGTCTCATTCAGGACCCAGTTCTGGTCGTCGTCAGCCAACTCCTTAGAGAAGAAGCGTCCCTCCGCCATTTTCAGGTTGAAGACCTTCAAATAATCGTGGCCGCATGAACCCCTGCCTATTTTGATCTCCATAGACGGATCTTTTCCCTCCCAGTCGACCTCTGTGGTTCCCCATTCTCCCGAAGGAGGCGGAAAACCTCGGCAGACCGCTGAGACGTTCGGATTCTGGAGTAGCTCGCTTTTCGCGGCTTCATAGTTGGTCTCATAGTCATTATAGCCAGCGAAAGAAATGATGTGTTCTTTGTCGAAACCCAGGTCTTTGTTTTGCATGAAATGAAGCTGAAGGTAGATAACAGCCGTGCAGATGATCAATCCGATGGTAAAGGTGAACTGCAGGATAACCAGGACTTTCCGCAGCGCTCCGCCGCGGCGTGCGCCGAGAAGCTCGATGTTCTTTATGACTTTGACTGGTTGGAATGCAGAGAGGAATACAGCCGGGTAGCTTCCGGAAATAAGGCTTGTGACCAGCGCGATGATAAACAGGCCAATCAGAATAAGCCAGTTTCCCGAATGAATCAAACTCATCTCCTTCCCAGCGAGCCTGGTGAAAGTCGGAAGCGACAGCTCCACCAGGAACACAGCGATGAGCAGTGCCAGGAAAGTCAGCAAAGTCGATTCTCCCAGAAATTGCTTGATAAGGTCTGACCTTCGTGCGCCCACGACCTTGCGCATTCCCACTTCTTTGGCCCGGGCAGCATAGCGCGCTGTCGAAAGATTCATGAAGTTGATGCAAGCAAGAAGAAGGATACAGAAGGCAGTCAGGGAAAAGAGGTAGACATATGTGATGTTTCCCTTGTTGGGATAAGCCAGCATCCAGGTGTTGATGTGAGTGGAGTGAAGGTGGAGGTCTTTCAGTGGCTGAAGATAGACACTCCCTTGGACATTAGGCAGGTGTTGTTTGACGATATCCATCATTTTTCTGTTGACTTCAGCGGTATCGGCGCCTTTTCGCAGGACAACATACGTCGCAAACTGAGTGTAGGTCCACTCATCCAACTTCGATTCCCGCCAATTCGTCATGTTGACAGCGGGGAAGGCAAAAGTGAAGTGGAGGTGGGAATTTCGGGGGATGTTCTTGATGATCCCGGTCACTGTCATGTCCGTGTTATTCAACTGAATGATTTTTCCAAAGGCGTCCTCTTCGCCAAAGATTTTTTTAGCCAGGTCCTCGGTCAAAATAATCGAGTAGCGATCTTTTAAAGCGGTTCCCGGGTCGCCTTTGATAAAAGGGAACTGAAAGATTTCAAAGAATGTTGGGCCGACTGCAGCCAAGTACTCCTCCAGGAAGCGCTTTTCTCCGTGGTGAAGATGCCAATTGCCCCATCCGGCCTGCACCCGTACAAATTTCTCGACTTCGGGCACTTCTTCTATCAACGCCTGTCCGATAGGGGCAGGGGAGCCGGCCTGGATGAAAGTCGTTCCCCCGGATGTGTCCACAGTGTTAATGCGGAAGATCTGATCCGCGTTTTTATGGAATCTATCATAGCTCAGCTCATCCTGTACCCAGATGAGGATGAGTATGCAGGCGGCCATCCCAATGGCTAACCCAGCGATGTTGATGAGAGAAAAACCCTTGTGCCTTTTGATCTTGCGGAGGGCGATTTTTAAATAGCTCCAGATAAGAGAGGGCATGATGTGGGAAGGATGCCAGTATGGGCGGCTTCTCTCGTAGAGTTTGGCTTTGTCGTACTCCTGCCTGAGGATACCAGCTGGGGCGGACTTTCCGAGCGCCGCACGGAACGCCGCCTCCTCATCGAGACCTCTTTCGATTTGATAGTCGATCTCATCCCTGAGATGGGATTCCAGCTCTGCGATGTCGGAGTCCTCAAGATTCTTACTGCGCCGGAGGGCTTTTGACCACTTACGAATTTCCTTTTCCAGATCAAACATTTTTGTCTCCTTGATCTATACCATTCTGAATCTTTACTTC
>JASFPJ010000003.1:0-41746 GCA_050116035.1 Candidatus Aminicenantota bacterium
TGACAGCTTTAAAAAAGAAATAAATATGAGTTGAAAAAATGAATTTAAAATAATAAGGTAGAAAATAGAATTCCATTCTAATTTCAATATTGAAAATGCTCCTCTTTTCAAGGAAGAAACCATTGGATTTTTTCATTTTTAGAGAGTTTAAGTATTTTGATTCCGTTAATACGCTAGTGATTTTCTTTCTCTTTTAGATTGATATAGTTCTGTGAATCAAGTTATGAATATTATCTGAGAGGAAAAGAGAGGTTTCGATGTTTTTTTTGAAGAGAAATAAAGAAAAAAAAAGATTTGATTATGAACTTGAGTTAGTCGATGAAGAAATTAATCGATCCGAAAGATTCGATCTTAATTTTTGTGTGCTTGCAGTCGAATTGAGTCATTTGAATCCCCGAGGCCTGAGCAGAATATTGCCGGGGGACGTCATTTCGTTCCATATAGTGAATAAATATATCCGCAATTATGACAGAATTTTCGGCCCTTATTTTAGAAGATATTTTATAATCCTTCCCCAGACAGATACACGTGGGGCTGATGTAGTTAAACAAAGGATTCAAGAAATCGCTTTAAAATACCAATGGGGAAATGTCTCTATTGGTGTGGCAATCTTCCCTGATAATGGCAAAAAAGCTGTAGAATTATTAAATACGGCTGTGGATAAGATATCAAACCCTTAAAAAACTGATCTATCCATTTATCTGAAATTCTATATGAAGGATAAGTTAGCTAAAAATAACCAGTCATCCATTTTCACTTGAGCCCACCAAAGAAACATTTGTCTGGATTAAAGAACTCTCGATGCTCCTGAAGAAATACCTCAAGGGCCTGAAAAAAAAGAGTCCTGAACTGATAGATATTCAATCGGTTAATCACCACTTGATCTAAACCTTAAATGATATTGAAGATTCCTTTCGTTGTCGATAGGATCGTTTTTATTTTTTGTAGGGGGATGTTTCATAAAACAAATTAAACCTTTTGGCTATATGTGAGGTCTAACAATTAGAAAACAGGAAAAACACTGGATGAATGAAAATGAAATCATTCAACGATGCCAGCAGTATGATTTGAGTGCATACAAAATGATATATGATAGATATGAGCAACCTCTTCTTCATACTGCTCTGCGTATGCTGGGACAGCAGCAAGATGCGGAGGACGCTGTTCAAACGACATTCCTGAAACTCTACCGCGGGATTCAGAACTACAATTACAGCTCGAAATTCAGCACCTATTTGTTCCGCATTTTGATGAATGCCTGTTTTGACATTCTCAGAAAGAGGAAGCGGATAAAAGTCCATCCACTTGAGGAAGGATATGCCTCCTATCATTCCAGACATGAAGAGAGAATGGTTCTGGAAGAGGCAATCCAGGCGCTGCCAGAACGAATGCGGGCCTGTTTCATTTTGTTT
Organism: Candidatus Aminicenantota bacterium; assembly: GCA_050116035.1. Taxonomy (GTDB): domain Bacteria; phylum Acidobacteriota; class Aminicenantia; order Aminicenantales; family Aminicenantaceae; genus SOIA01. The sequence goes on from JASFPJ010000003.1 coordinate 1,413, forward strand.
GCCGTTGAGGAACTGAAGCAGGATGAAATTGCACAGATCTTGAACATCACACCGGGTGGAGTTAAATCAACCATTTATCATGCTAAAACGCGGCTTCGATCCAAATTATCAAACCTGCAAATAAAGGAGAGCTCATGAGCTGCCAAAAATTTAAAAAATATGAGTTTGGAAAACTGAGCCAAAGCGAGTTCCAGAAGCATTTAAAAACGTGTGCTGAATGTCAGGAACGGATAAAGCAGGATACCCGGTTGTTGTCTATGGCCAAATTATTGAAAAAGCCGGTTGAGTCGCCTCATCTTTGGGATCGGATCGAGGAAAGCTTAAGGGGAGAACAGCACAAAGGAAAACGCTCGGAGGTTAAAGATTCTCGCTGGAGCCTGATTCAGTTATTACCGGCGGCGGCGGCCGCTCTCCTGATAATTAGCGTTGGATTTTATTTTTTGCTTAAACCAGAAACCGGAAGGTCTGGGATATTGACCGAATCTGCCCTGGCGAAGATAGAAAAGAAGGAAAGGGAATACATTGAGGCCATCGAAGAGCTGGAAGAGCAGACTCTTCCCAAAATGGCGGATATGAATCTAGAGTTGATGCTGCTCTACAGAGACAGACTGGAGACCATTGATAACCAGATTGAGCAATGCAGGGAAGCCCTTTCTGAAAATCCGGGCAACGCCCACATCAGGCGCTACATGCTTGCCGCCTTGCAGGATAAAAAACAGACACTCAAGGAATTATTGGAATCCGAACCGACTAATGGAATAAACATAAACCTATAGAGGACATTGAATGCGTATGTGTGATTTGTCTTGAATCAAGGAGGAAACAATGAGAAAAAGACAACTCATTTGTCTGGTTTTAACTTTTCTGCTTACCGCCTTTTTTATCCAGGATCTTGAAGCCAGTAAGGAGACTCTGCTCAAGAGCGTTAAATCCAGAGCGTTCACAAAAAGCATCAGATCCGCTCCTGGGAAAACTTTATATGTGGAGAGGACCCGCGGTGATTTAACTATCATAGGAACAGAGCAAAATGAGATTTCCGTCAAAGCCATTGTGGAAGTGGGGGATACGGATGAAGAATTCTTAGAAGAATTCCTGGGTCGGTCAGAATTGATTCTGGAGCCGTACAGGCAAGGATTCCGACTGGCACTGGTGACTCCAAGAGAAGAAATGGTTAAAGGAGAACAGAGCGATTTTGCCCGGCTTCTGCGGAAGATTTTCAGAAGAGGAAGGTATCGGTTCTCACTCTCGACCGAGATAGAGGTCCACGTTCCTTCCAAACAATCTCTCGATGTCAAAAACGCCTACGGTGATATTGACATCAAAGATGTCATCGGGACCTTAGTCGTGGAGAATCGTTCCGGTGAAGTGGGGATAAAAAATTGTGGTGGAGAATTGGACCTGCAGAACAGTTATGCTCTGGTCGAAGTCATTGATTTTAACGGCCCTCTTGACCTTAAAAACAGCAGTGGAGCCGTTGTTTTAAGTGAAATCGACGGAGACGTCGAACTTCAGAACAGCTATAAATCTGTGGATTTTGAGCAGATAGGCGGTTCGCTGACCATTAAATCTCACAGCAGTGATGTGATCGGGAGTGATGTCAGAGGCGATTGTGATATCACGACCTCTTACAGAGAAATCAAAGTGGGCGGAGTACAGGGAACTTTAAAGATCAAGGGTTCGAGCTGCACGATTTCCGTCGATAGGGTTGAGAAGGATGCAGAGATTGAAAGCAGCTATAAACCTGTGAGAGTCAGTGATGTGGGTGGTTACCTAAGATTCCGTGGGCAGTCCAGCTCGCTGACAGTGCTGGATGTTGTGAAAGACGTCTCCATCAGAAGCTCATACAGAGAGATCACAGTGGACCGTGTGGGAGGGTCGCTCGATGTGGATGGCCCATCCTGCCCCGTAACTGTGCGCGATGTGAAAGGAAACGCAATCATACTTTCCTCATACAAGGATATTATTGTCGAGAGAGTGGACGGAGAATTAGAAATACGCGCCCATTCAGGCTCTGTGACGGTCGATGAGGTTGGCAAAGATGTGACTATCCGCTCCTCATACAGGCCCATTCAGGTGAAGCATGTTGGAGGGAAATTGGAAGTGGATGGAAGCTCATGCAGTGTGACGGCTGATGATGTCGCGGGAGATGTGAACGTAAAGAACTCGTACAAGTATGTCATCCTGAAACGCACATCCGGGTCCATAGTCGTCCAGGGGAGCAGCAGTCCGATTGAAGTCTCTCAAATTAAGAATTTGCCATCAGATGGACAGGTGGAGCTCATCACGACATACAAACCGATTCTGCTCTATATTCCAAAAAATCCGAATGTCAAAATTTCTGCATACACTCGCTACGGAAAGGTAAGCTCGGATTTCCCTGTCTACCTCGATGAGGAAGATAAAAACAGGATACGGATTGAACTCGGTGGAGGCCAGACTGTTGTTCGTCTGCAAACAAGTGGAAATATCACCATAAAGAAGGATTAGACAGGCTTCCTTTTTACTCATAAATATTTAAAAAGTTTTTTGTCCGATCATAAATCGAGATCATCAGCTTCCTATGTATTGAAATTTTGGACCATTATTCTTCCCAGCTTAACTAATACAGATATATAAGATGGAATTTCCTCATTATTTTGAATGAATATCTAAAAGTATATTTTCAAAGCGTGTGGATGTAGACATAGAGTCATAGAGGTTACATCTGACCAGTACAGAGGACAGAAAACAGCAACAAATCTTCTTTTTTCCCTGGAATGAGTTGGCATGCCGCTTGCAAATGTATTTGTTTAGACAACACAACAGTATTCTATTTTTTAACAAGGGACGAACGAAATTCTGGTTTTGTCAAAGTGAGGATGGAGGAAAGCATGAAAAAAATTAAATTAATCGCATCTTTCATTATGGGTATCTTATTGGCAGTATCCTTAGGCTATCCCCAGCCACCATTCCAGGCCAGTGCCTATTTTAGTCTCGGATTTCCTCAAAGCGAATTTAGGAACAATGTCGATCGAATCGGATACAGCGGTGTCGGACATTTTGCCTATAATTTCCGTGATTCTCCTTTCCTGGTGGGGGTGTCTCTCGGTATTCTTGTCTATGGAAGCGAGACTCGGACGGAACCTCTCAGCCTAATGGTTCCGGATGTGATGGTCAATGTGACAACCTCAAATAACATATTCCTCTGTCATTTTCTGCTGCGCGTCCAGCCACAGAAAGGGATGATTCGTCCTTATCTGGATGGATTGCTCGGGTTCAATTATCTCTACACCGACACAAGAGTTAAAGGGAGAAGCGACATTGGATATGAGACTATTGCCAGCTCCAATATTCATAATGACCTCACGTTTAGCTATGGAGCTGGAAGCGGCCTGATGGTTCAAGTGTTTTCAAAACAAAGGAGAAAAAAAAGCGGATCCTTTGCGATGTACCTGGATATGGCAGTGCGCTACATAAAAGGAGGAAAAGCGGAATACTTGAAAGAAGGATCCATTCGTCTGGAAAACGATCAGATCTTATATGACGTCAGTCGATCAACCACTGACCTTGTCACCGGATACATCGGAGTTTCCTTCTCCTTTTAGTCATTAGAAAGAAGAACAAGCCTAAAACTGACAGACATTGTTTACACATGGAGCGATTTCCCCTAAGATAGAAACTTGCATTTGAAAGGAATCGCTTCATATCAACTATGAGATCTTAAGAAACCAGAGATGCCGGGTGATGTCTGATGCTCAGCCACCCGGGGCTTTTTTGAAGGTGTTTCGTTACCTGGAACAGTTTGACTGTTTCTCGATCGGCTCCCCTATACTTCAGGATTGATGCGTTCATGGAAAGCCTAGGTTTTTAAAAAGTAAAAGGATAGAAACGAATATAATCATGAAAGAGAATAAATACGCAAATAATGACAGGAGTTGGACATGATTGTCGTCGGTATTGACTGTGGGGCAAAATATGTCAAAGCCCTGGTTCTGGAAGACGATAAAATCAAAGCTAAAATCTCGGTTCTCAGCGGCTTTGACCAGAAAGCCTCCGCCCAGGAAGCCCTGGATAAAGCTCTGGAGCAGGCCGGTTTGAAGAAAGACGATCTTGCCCATATCACAGCCACTGGAACGGGAAAAGAGGAAGCCACTTTTGCCAAGAGCACGATTACCGAAGTCGGAGCAGACGCGAAAGCTGTGAATTTTCTTTATCCCTCTGTCCGGACTGTAATCGACGTCGGAGCTGAAGAGGGAAGGGCGATAAAAGTCAACGAAGCCGGGAAGGTCATAGATTTTGCCATCAACGATAAGTGCGCGGCTGGAGCCGGGACGTTCACTGAGACCATGGCCCGTGCGCTTGAAGTCAAACTGGAGGAGATGGGAGCCCTCTCTTTAAAGTCACAGAAATCTGTTCCGATGAATGCCCAGTGCGTGGTTTTTGCTGAGTCCGAGGTTGTCAGCCTCATTCATGCCAAGCATGCCAAGGAAGATATCCTCCGAGCTGTTCATGATGCGATCGCTGACCGCATCGCTTCAATGGCACGGAGAATCGGGGTTGAAAAAGATGTGGCCCTCGTGGGTGGATTGGCCCGGAATATTGGTTTTGTGGATTCATTGAAACGAGACCTGAAGCAGGAATTGCTGATTCCTGAAGACCCGGAATATTCGTGTGCTTTGGGAGCGGCTTTTGCAGCCGCGGAAAAGGTAAAAGGTGGCTAAAATGGAAAAAGAATACTGGAGATGGCCAGAGTCAAGGTGGACGTCCTCTGATGTCGATTGGAAGGATGGGGATATCATTTCGGCTGGGGTGGATGTCGGTTCAGTGAGTTCCCAGGCTGTGGTTCTTGTGGATGGGGATCTCTTCAGCTACAGCAATTACCGCACCGGCTCTGGCAGCCCGGAGAGCGCTCAGAAAGTTATGGACAATGCGCTGGAGGAGACCAGCCTGACCTTGGATAAGATCGATTACATTGTCGGAACCGGCTATGGAAGGGTCAATGTCCCCTTTGCCCAGCGGACCATCACTGAGATCGCCTGCCATGCCCGGGGAGCCAATTTCATGTACGGACCCACAGTGAGGACCATCCTGGATATGGGAGGCCAGGACTGCAAGGCCATCCGCTGTGATGCCGAAGGCAAAGTCACGAATTTTTTGATGAATGATAAATGCGCGGCGGGTACAGGTCGCGGCATGGAGGTCTTTGCTGAGCTTCTTTCGGTTCCTATCGAGGATTTGGGGCGACTCTCATTTGAGGTCGATAAAGAGCCAGAGCCGGTCAGTTCCACCTGTGTCATTTTTGCCAAATCTGAAGCTGTGGGGCTTTTGCGCAAAGGTTGGCCCAAGGAGAAGGTTTTGGCCGCCTACTCCTCGGCAATGGCCCACCGTGTTGCGAGGCTACTGGAGAGGATAAAAATTGAAAAAGATTTTGCTATCACCGGTGGGATCGCCAAGAATGAGGGAGTCGTGAAAAGGATCGAAGCCGAGTTAAAGATAGAGGCGCTCGAACCCAAGCATGACACCCAGATCGCAGGAGCCTTGGGGGGCGCTCTGTTCGCCAAGGCGCTCATCGAAAAAGAAAGAGGATTGAGATAAAATGCTTGCCCATTACGGTTATAAAGACGGCTCAGGCGAGTACTTCATCGTTATCGACACAGATAAATGCGATGGCTGTGAAGAATGTGTGACGGCCTGCCCGTATGGTGTCCTTGAAGTGGGAGAGGACGAGAATGATCCTTTTCGGGAGGAGCCTGTCGCTAAGGTGACTGAAGATCACCGGAAAAAGATTAAATACAGTTGTGCACCCTGTAAACCGGCGTCTGGGAAAAAACCACTGCCGTGTAGAGAGGCCTGCAGTCCGGAAGCCATTTCCCATTCCTGGTGAAGAAGCTGAGAAGTCAACGAAAATACTGCTGAATTAGAGGATTCTCTTCCATTTAGTGTGGGTAAATGATCGGATCGCGTTCAGGGATGTCCCTGCTCCAGTCAGATTTTTCTCGCCATTCCCTCGTCAATCCTCTCGGCCCTGCGGAACTCCGCATGTTTATCAAGTCTTGCGCCCGGAAATCCCCCGCTCATGCGTAGCGCCACCTGATGTATTTGGATTTATTTGAATCCGGGTGATTCCCCTGAGATATTTTTTCCCCATTGAGGATAAAGCGGATTTACGGGTGAAGTTTATGGTTCTTCTTCTCTTTTAATTCCTTGATGATCTTCTTGAATTCCGGCGCTTTTCTAATCGATATCAGATCTTCCTGATTTTCTATCGCTTTAATATCGTTAAATCCGTTCTCGACAGCGCGCTCAAGCATTTTTAAGGCTTTCTTCTTCTGTTTATTCAATGCATAAAAGCGGGCTAGTTCATACTGTACGTATGGAAGAAGGGAAGGCTTGTATTCACTGGCTTTGGCTGCGATTTCGTGGAATATAATGGCCATTTTATAATTCCCTTTTTCGTAATACCTCCATCCTTCTTCAACAGAATGAATGAATAATTCTACGAGCAAGCGGGAAGCGAAGTAGTGTTCGTTTATGTTATTTTTGTTTTTAAATTTTTTAGATAAGTGGCTGATTCCCAGTTCTGAGTATACGTCGGTAAGATTCATAACCATTTCTGGGGATTTCATGATTCGAGCGAATGTATTAATGAATTTTTCTCTATAGAGATCTTCTCTTTCACTGATTTCCTTTTCATCGTTCATGAATTTCCTGTATTCTTTACTCTGTTTGAGATAGCTTATTCTATCTGAAATGTCTTTGGCATCCTTCCACCCCTGAAAAGAAGAGACAATCGCTTCATACTCAGAGACAGCGCGGTAAACATGCCCTTCTTCTTCCAATCGTTGCGCCTTTTCCAGTTCCTTTGTGTATATTTTTTCGATCAAGCGGGTATCCAAAGGCCTCAACTTTCGTTTCATCGCCAGAACTTCCACCCATTCGATGGCCCGTGTACAGATTTCTTGAGGAGGCCAGTTGTGCTCGCCATCATGAACAAGGAACCTGTGCGTAACATTCCAGTTATCAAATTCGTTATCGAGTCTCATCATCGGTTGATAGTTGAAATCTCGATAGCCAACGATTCCAAAATAAGTAGATGGTTGAACCTGTGCGGGTTTCAATTGCTGAGGGAGTCCCGCACCGATGCCTATGATTCCTTCAACAGGATGATTAACGAATTTTGAGAAAACAGCTGCGGCCCTGGAACCTCCGGAGAAGCCTGTCGTATACACTCGTTTTTTATCTATTGAAAAACGTTGATTGGTATCAGTCCAGACTGCCATAGATGCTTCCATCACAGGAAGCCAGGGACCGTTCCTTGAATTGTTTGAACCCGCAACGATATATCCATATTTTTGTGCCGCTTCTTTAAAGTGCTCAAGGGGAATCCTGCCTTTCGCTCCTGGATCAAAGGCATACAGTATCGGCCATGTCTTTTCTGGCGTGTAGTCCAGAGGGAGATAGAGGGCATAGCTTTGCTCAGGCTTGTCTTGGCATATAACCTTATCGATAATTTCACCTTTTTGGATGTTTTGAGGGGGATGAGCGAAAATGTGCGGCTGCACGAGTAGTACAAGAACAGCTAGAATGAAGATTCGGATTGGTTTTCTGCCCATATAAAAATCTTAGCACCTTGCATAGTGAGCGGTCAAACCAGAAGGAGAAGTGGAAAAAAGGAGAGAGGTGTTTGTACTCACTAATTAAGCAACACTTTTTTAATGATACTGAGGATAAAAGTGTCATTGCGAGAGCAGCGTGGCAATCTCTTTAAAATATTAATGAAATATTTTTTTTAGGAGATTGCCACGTCACTTCGTTCCTCGCAATGACAAAAATCTGAGATTGCCACGCTGCGCTCGCAATGACATGAAGGTGAGATTGCCATGCTTCGCTCGCAATGACATCTAAAAAGTGTTACCGAATTACTCTGCGCGTACAAAAAGCCCCTTTTCCACCATGAATGATGAATAGCATTTGAGAATCCTGAGGCTGGTTGGTACAATTGGGATGCAATAAGATGGGAAATAAAGATTTCATAATCGAAACCTGTGTGAACTCTGTTATGTCAGCCATGGAGGCCGAAAAAGGCGGAGCCCACAGGGTGGAACTGTGTGATAACCTGCTGGAGGGGGGAACAACTCCCAGTGCAGCCAGTATTCAACTGGCCAGCCAATGCCTTTCCGTCGATTTGAATGTAATCATCCGTCCTCGAGGAGGGGATTTTTGCTATTCCGATGTGGAGTTTGAGATCATGAAGAGTGATATCTTGGCCGCCAAGGAACTGGGCGCGGATGGTGTGGTGATCGGTATACTGGACGTGGATGGACGAGTCGACATGAAAAGAACCCAGGTACTGATTGATTTGGCCAAACCTTTGAGTGTCACTTTCCACAGGGCTTTTGATATGACGTCCGATCCTTTTCAAGCCCTCCATGATCTTATTGAATTAAGGATCGACCGAATACTCACATCCGGCCAGAAGAATACCGCCGTGGAAGGCATCGAGCTTATCTCTGCATTGGTCAAAGAGGCCGGAGACAGGGTGAGTATCATGCCCGGTTGCGGCGTCACTCCAGAGAACATAGAAAGATTAGCAGAAGAGACTGGGGCTAAGGAATTCCATGTCTTCGCCATGAAACGCGTTGAGAGCCCGATGAAATTCAGGAATCAAGAGACTTTTATGGGAGCGCCCTTGGAGATTTCAGAATATGAAACTTCAATCACTGATGCGGAAGTGATCCAGAATATTGTGTCCAGATTGATGGAAAAATAGAGTCTTTTTTTACGATTTCAGTTTTCTCTTTTTTTTCTCCAGAGTGCGCATGACCTTTGTGAGTGAATCCAGATAAGGAGTGGGAATGCCGGATCTTTTTCCGTAATCGATAATAGGTAAAAAGACGTATTCGATAGGATTTCCTGCTTCGAGGTCCATTGATGTCGAAGGTTTGTGGTTGCCTGCATTGGATAGATAGGACACGCCTTTTTCAAAGAAATCTTCTCCAAAATCGTATCCAACTCGCTTGGCCACCTGGATACATTCCTTGAGGATTTGTTCGCAGAGAAAACGGGTTTCTTCTCCATCCATGGCTTCTTTCATTGTCGTGCCTGTGGTGGCGCAGACAGGCATGAGAGAAGCGTTGAGAATTGTCTTCTTCCATTCATATTTCTTTATGTCACTAGAGAACTGAGTCTTCAGGCCGGCTTTGGTGATGAATTCGGCAATCTCTTTGGCAAGAGGCTCATTTTGAGGAGAGAGAACGCCGATATAATTAGGGGGATTGAAAAAAGACATTTTGAAGAATCCTGGTTTTTCGATCATCCCTGCATAGTTGATGACGAATCTGAGAATATCATCTGGACTGAGTTTTTCAGCGGCTCTGTCTTCGTTATCGATTCCATTCTGAATCAGAAGGATTTTTTGGCCTGACTTAAAGATTGGTTTGATTTCTTCCATGAGGGAGTCAAGATAATTGAACTTTACGGCAATGAAGATGAAATCCACATCAAACTGGCTGAGACTGGTTGTCGAATATCCTGTTCCCTTGACTGGGACAGTGAAGTTGTCTCCCACACCCGTGATAGTGATTCCGTTCTTCTCAATGGCTGATATCAGATCTTCTTTTATATCAATGAGAAAAACGTTTTCTTTGTTTCTGGCAAGATAGGCCGCCATTATGCTACCTATGGGACCGGCTCCGATGATGGCGATATTATGGTTGGCCATGGACTTTCTCTTTCCGCCTTTCGCTTTGCATTTTAGTGCGGCTATTATAGCAAATTTACAGGCTGTAATTAAAGGGATTATGCCTTGACATAAAAATGAGTGAGATTTAGGCTAAAGCTACAGTCATATTCCCAGTTTGCTTTCAATCGATAAAAGAGGAGTGTCTAGAATGAGGAGAAAGAACAATATTTTAAAAAAATGGATAGTCAGCTTTTCGATTAGCCTTGTGATTGTCGCGTCTTTTTCTGCATGTCGGTCTGAAATGAAGCTGTTGGATATGACGTATCCTTATGATGAGAATACGATTTATTGGCCGACTGCCGAGCCTTTTAAGCTGGAAAAAATCTCCTGGAGAATGACTGAAGGAGGATGGTGGTACGCATCCAATAATTACAGCGCCTCTGAACATGGAGGGACTCATGCGGATGCGCCCATCCATTTTGCGGAGAATGGCCGCACCATTGACCAGATTCCTCTTGAGGAATGGATCGGACCAGCCGTTAAAGTAGATGTGACAAAAAAATGTGAAGAAAACCGAGATTATCTCCTTGAGGTAGAAGATATCCTAAATTGGGAGAAGCAGTACGGAAAAATTCCTGTTGGAGCCTGGGTCATCATGTACACCGGAATCGATACCCAGTATTATCCTGATAAGAAAAAAGTTCTCGGGACGGATAAGGAAGGGGATGCAGCTCTCCCTGAACTGAGCTTTCCGGGTTTTTCTCCGGAATCTGTTGATTATTTAATCAAAGAGAGAGATATCACAGGGATTGCCATCGATACTCCAAGTGTGGATTATGGAAATTCAAAAGATTTCAAGGTTCATCAGATTCTATGTGGAGCGGATAAACTGGCTTTAGAGAACATTGCCAACCTGGATAAGCTGCCTAACTATGGAGTTATTCTTTATGTCATTCCTATGATGATAAAAAATGGGACCGGTGCGCCAGCTCGGGTTTTCGCCATTCTGCCTTAGTTCAGGATTCCTTAACGCGTAGTTTTTGACAATAACGATTTGCTGTGCTATAAGCTTTTTTTAGTAGAAAGAAAGAGGGCTGTGTCTAGGCGCGAAACACACCGTGGAGGCTTTTACCTGCGTCGCTTTCGTTGATAGCAAGACAATCATTGGGAGGGTGTTTGACTGAAAAAATTGTTCTTGAATATGTAAAGATGCGGATGAGACTAATGAATTTATTTTCGATAAAAAAAGTTTTTCCTCTTGTTTTAGTCTTAGTTTTTACATGGAGTGCTGGCTGTCAATCGTCATCAGAAAAAATAGTTCTGATACACACGAACGATACTCATGGTATTTTTAAGCCTTACGAATATAATATCAACGGCGAAGAGAGACTCGTGGGGGGGATGGAGGCAACCAGTCATTATCTTAACAAGATCAAAACCGAAGAGAAAAATGTTCTCGTCATCGAAAAGGGAGACCTGTTGACAGGAACTCTCGCCGCAGAATTGGAGTATAAAGGTGTCGGCGGCGGAATGATGATGGAGTTCTTGAACAGGCTGGATTATGATATATGGTGCTTTGGGAATCATGATTTTGATAAGGGGCAGGAGAATGCTCTAGACCTTTCCGAGCTGGCCAATTTTCCGACAGTCATGGCTAATATTGTTTACAAAGAAAGCGGCGAGCTCTTTCCAGTCAAACCCTATCATATCTTCAAAATAGGGGGAATAAGGGTAGGTATCATAGCTGTTATGGAGGAGAGATTTTTAATAGAAGTGGAAAAAGAAAAGGTGAAAGATTTGGATGTGCTGCCAATCGTTCCGACTCTCAACTCTTATGTCCCTGAATTAGACGAACGAACTGATTTGATAGTTATTTTATCTCACGGCTGGTTTGATGAAGGATTGAGAATAGCCAGAAATGTCCCAGGAATCGACATCGTTTTGGCCGCCGCGGAAGATGGAAAATTTAAAGATATCAATGGAGTCTTGGTCCAGTCGATCAGGGGGCATCAAAAAACACTTGGGTATATCAAAGTGGAGGTAAAAAACGACAGAATCGTGAGCTATGAACAGCAATTAATCTGGATGTGGGCAGATGTGGACTTGAAGCCATCCGCCAAAGTCTCGGCTTTAGTTAGAGAAGTCGATGCCGCTATCGGGGAAGAATACACAAAAGTGATAGGAGAAGCCAAAGTCGATTTGAGCTTTAGCTATTATCCCAAAGAAATCCTACAACCAGAAAGTTCCTTGGGAAATTGGATCACTGATGTGATGAGATGGAGGACCGGATCTCAAATCGCACTGCACAACAGCGGTGCAATCCGAGCGGATATAAAGGCTGGGTATATCACTAAGGGCGATATCTTTGATGTGGCTCCTTTTCGGAATATTCTTGTCGTGTTCAAACTCACGGCTCAACAGATTAAAGATGTGCTTGAGCATGATGTGGAGCGGGGATGGGACAGACTTCAGGTTTCAGGAATAAAGTATAAATATTATCCGAAAGATGTCCGGCCTTTTGGAGAGAGAATTGTCTACATGGAAATCGGCGGAGAAGTCATAGAGAAAGACGGTAAAATGCTTAAGGCGGATAAAGTCTACACCGTTGTCAGTAATGATTATCTGGTCGGACACGCGAAGGATAAATACTTTGGATTCACTGTGAATAACTCCCACAATACAGGACAGCCTTTGGATAAAGCCATGATGGAATGGCTCGAAAAACACAAGTTTCTCGATTACAAAATCGAAGGAAGAATCGTCGAGATCAACTCATCCCATTAAAGCGTTTGTGATTCCATCCTTTTTTCACCATCCTTGATTTTCTCTGGTTAATGAAACACGGAATTAAAAATTATTCATCGGCACTTAATCAAAAGACATGTGATCAAATTTTTTTTTGATTTTTTGCTTTCCCCTGACAGTAAATGGCAGAGCTGTATCTTTGGACTCACAAACCCGTATAATAATCCATACAGCGCTCAGTTGTGCGGTGTCATAATTATTTTGAATAAATTTGAAAAGGAGGAAGTATAAAAAAATGGAGAATGTTAAAAACTTAATACTGGAGGATAGAGTGTGTAAAAAAATCATCCTGATTCTTGTTATTTTCTTTCTCCTCTTCACCTTCCTTCTCTGTCAAGAGCCAGATGATTCACCTCTAACAAACAGTGCGAAAAAATTGCACCTGTATTTCATGGGAGAGGAAGCCGGCTACGAAGAATATAAATGGACCGAGTATGAGGATAAATATATCCTTCAAGCGAAGGGCGAGATTACCAAACCGGTTTCTGTCATTACTGAGCTGATGATGATCGAAGTGGACAAAGAATTCAGGCCTCTACGGTTTGTTTTTAAGGGAAATGTGCGAGGCGTGGTTCAAGAAATTGAGAGCACAGTGAGCCAGGGGATGGTGAAGAACACAGGTCGAGCCGGGGAACAGACGATGGAGTCGACATCCAAGATTTCTTCCGATGCTCTCATTCTGCCGAATAGTTTTTTTTCTCCATACCTGATTTTAGCGAAGAAAGCCAAGGGATTAAAAGAAAAAATGACCTTTAAGGCCTTTGTTGTGCCTCAAATGGAATTGAATATTCACGTCGAACCGGACAGCGAAAACACTAATCTTTTCCACATCAACTTTGTTGGAGTCAAGATGGAGTTGATGACTGATGAAGAAGGATATGTCAGGTCGCTTTCCATCCCCTCGCAGATGATGGAGGCGCGTGCGGAAAAGATCATTAAGGAAGAACCAGTCGAGAAAGAAGAAGGGATAAAGCAAGAATGGTATATTCAAGGCAGAAAATCGGGAAAAGGCTTTTATAATATAATTCAGGACGGAGAAGATCTATTGATTCAGGGGGGAACTCAGCAAACGCTGGGTCAGACAAGCCTCCAGTTCCAATTCGAGGAAAAGTTATCACAGGGCTGGGATTTAAAAGAAGCGGTTTTGAGTGGGAAAGTCAACAACGAGGACGTCGAATTGAAGGCCAAAGTCGTGGGCCAAATGATTGATGTTTATCTCAGAGAAGGAGAAAAGACAGTAAAGAAACAGTTTCCTTTCAGCCCTGATATTGTTTTTGCCACTGAAAATCCGTTCGTGGATAATCTCCTTTTGATCAAGAAAGGACACGATCAGCCAAGAAAAAAGATTTATACTCTTTCGATGGCCTGGGGAGCGTATTACTTTGAGCAGCCGTTTTTAGTGCCAGCAACACTGTATAATGACGGAGAAGAGATTCTCGAGTGGGAGGGAAAAGAATTAAAAACCGAGAAATACTTTGTGAATTATTCGGGCACGAATGGCGGGTATATCTGGGCGGATAAAGATAAAATAATGAAAATTTCCTTTCCGTTTAATGCCACGGATATCTATCACCAGGATTTTGTCAACCTGAAAACTAAAAGGATTGCTTCACCCACTATCACTTCAGACAAGTACATCTCAGAAGATGTGACTTATCCTTCTGGAGATATAAAAATGGCGGGGACTCTGACGATTCCTGACGACGACCAGGACAAGCATCCCGCCGCCGTCCTGATTTCTGGCTCGGGTCCCCAGGACAGGAATGAAGACACGGTCGGACCCGGCGGGCTCAAACTGGGAATTTTCAAGCAGATCGCGCATGTTTTGAGCGAAAATGGAGTGGCGGTTCTGAGGTATGACGACCGGGGAACTGGAGAAAGCCAGGGAAGCTTTGCTGATGCCGCTCAAGAAGACCTTATCCAGGATGCCAACGCAGCGGTTTCCTATTTAAGGACGCGGGATGATATTTTGTCCGACAGGATTGCTCTTGTCGGTCATTCCGAGGGTGCGATCATCGCTCCCCGGATTGCGGCAGAAGACCCGACAATAAGAGCGATAGTGCTTCTGGCTGGAACAGCCAAGACTGGGGATAAAGTCCTCAGAGAGCAGTTTAATTTTGTCCTGGACTCCATGGAGTTCCCTGAAGAAAAGAGGGAAAACGCTCTGGCACGGTATGAAAATATGCTGAAAATCATCAAGGAGGAACCCGTTGACAGGGAGGCTGAGGAGAAGCTTAAGCCTCAAATCGAACCGCAGTTGAAATGGCTGCAGTCTTTTGTCAACCATGATCCTCTTTCTGTTCTCGATAGGATAGATGCAGCCGTTTTAATCATCAACGGAGGCAAGGACAAACAGGTGTTTCCTGAACATGCCAAAATGCTCCACAAAAGATTGAAGAAACTTAAAAAGACGGCCACACTCAAGATATTTCCGGATTTGAATCACTTGCTCATTCCTGCAGAAACAGGCGCTTACGCCGAATACGCCAGGATTTCCATGGAAGAGCAAAGAGTCAGCCAGAAATTACTGGATTATCTTTCTGATTGGCTCTACGGTGTGTTGTTCTCAGATAAGTAGAGAAGTGTTATAGATTAGAGTAAAATAATATATCCGTTTGTTGAAATCTTGCAGTTATGTAACAAATTCAACTGATTCGAGTATTATTTAAATGAAGGGGGTTGAAAGGCAGTTGAATGGATATTTATTGAGAGAAACCAATAGATTGAAATTTTTCTAGAGGTAAAGAAGAGGAGACTAAAAATGAAAAAACCATTTTCAGTATTTCTGGCATTCCTGCTGGTTTTCTTTCTATGCATCCAGGTCAAAGCTGATCAAATAAAAACTAAAACTGTCAAAGGAGTCCAAGTCATAGAAAATCCAAAAAAACCGGCTCCCCCTGAAGGTGTGATGAGCAAGATGATCCTTAAGGAGGAATTCTCTATCGGAGAAGGCGAATTCGATGAGGATATGTTTGCGGAGTTGACTTCCATGGATGTGGATAGCGGTGGGAACATATATATTCTGGACCGAAAGGATAAAAAGGTAAAGATTTTTGACAGTTCTGGAAAATTTGTGACGAAATTCGGGAAAGATGGCCAGGGACCAGGAGAAATGTACGTGCCCGTATCTCTTCAGGTCACTCACAACGATGAAATAGTCATCGGGGATGCGGCCAACCAGAGATTAATGTTTTTTTCTCTTGAAGGAGAGTTCCAGAGAGAGATGTCTACAGCCTTAAAAGCTCAAGGTCTGGTTCTTCCTCTGTTTGATTCGCAAGGAGATCTAATAGGTCAGCAGGTTGTGGTATCCGAGAGCCAGATTCTGCGGGAAGTCAGAAAATATGACAGCGAATTGAATTCACTCTTCACCATCACCTCAATCGATATCACAAGTCTTGTCCAGGGAAAGATCAATCCCTTCGAACTCGTCTTTTTTTATCAGTTAGGGAAAGACAACGACATTTATTGCAGCAATCCGAATGAGTATGAGATTAAGGTTTTAAACGCAGATGGAAAACTGGTGAAAAGGATTTTGAAAGACTATGACTCTGTTAAAGTGACTGAAAAAGATAAAGAAGAATTTTTTGAAAGAGTCCCGGAAATCGCTGGTCCACTCAAGGATAGGATAGAGTTCCCGAATGTTTATCCGGCGTACCAGAATTTCACTCTTGACGCGGAGAGGAGATTATTCGTCAGAACCTTCGAGAAAGGGAAAGAAGAAGGAGAGTTTTTCTTCGATGTGTTCGATGTAGAGGGAAGATACATTGCCAAGATCCCATTCAAGGGAGACCCGAGAGTCTGGAAAGAGAAGAAGCTGTATGCGATTGAGGAGGATGAAGATGGATTTCAAATCCTGAAGGTTTACAGCGTTCAGTGGGAATGATTTTTATACTGACCGGTTCTGTTCATTCCGGAAAAACATCTCTCCTGGAAAGAGTCGTCCAGGAATTCAAACGGAAAAAGCTCGTTGTCGATGGCTTCCTGAGTGAGGCGGTCTTCAAAGGACAGGAGCGTGTTGGATACGATTTATTCGACCTGAGGGGAGGAAAATCCATTCCCCTCATCCGAAAGGAAGGAAAAAAGGCTTGGCAGAGAGTCGGCTCTTATTTTTTCATCCCTTCAGGTCTTGAGGAAGCACAGAGAATTATCTCACGCAGCCAAAATTCTGATATCTGTGTTGTGGATGAGGTCGGTCCTCTGGAATTATCCGGGAAAGGCTTCTGGCCAGCTCTGAAGCCCATTCTCTTTCCCCCTTTGACTCCCTTCCTTATTACCGTGAGAAAAGGCATCTTGGAAAATTTTTTAAGTATCTTGGAAGGGACTGATACTATAGTGTTTGATATTAAAGAGAAGGATGTTGATTCTCGGTTAATAGAGGAAATCGCAAAAACCCTTTGATTCAAGTCAATTTTTTACTTTGAGTGTCTAATTGCTTTTGATCATGAACCGGATGAATCCAGGGAAGCGGGAGAATTATTCCAAGGTGACTTTTTCACAGTAAATTTCTTATTTCAGCTGTTTTTTCTTGGCTTTACAATCTATTACCAGTCTCGTTTTCCTTTGAGAAAACCATTCATTCCATGCCTTTTGATTCTTCTCAGGTTTTTTAGGTGCGCATCGCCGTGGACAGGCTTTAACCAGTCCGACTTTTCGCATGTTTCGAATTCTTCACATTCCCAGCAGCCTTGAATGCCTTTTTCCAAGCAGCATTTTCTCATTTCGCAAGCTGGAGCCCTGACTCTTTCTCGGCAGACCTTTTTGCAGCGCATTTCCGTTAAAAGACCTAAAACCTCATCAAATTGTTTGTAGTTTTTGTATCCTTTGTGGACTTTAGCCAGGAAGGGTGCGGCACGATCGACTCTGGAATCTCTCAGTTTTTTCCTTAAATCTCTGGCTAAATCAGGGATTTCACCTTTGTACCCTGGGCAATCGCCACAGTATAATCCACAATACCCGATGAGAACTTTGTTTGTTTTCATGGCGCTATTCCTTTTTGCATCTATTATATATATTTATTCAGAACGGTGAAAATCCCTTTTATTCCCTCTTTATAATGATTCCAAGATTGCTAAAGTCTCTATTGAGCCATTCCTGGCCAAATCTGCCTTCAAGGACTGGGGCTTGTTCTTGAAAAAATGATCTGAACCATCTAATATGCAGATGAAATGAAAAACATCTACGTGCATCTTTCCGAGAGGCTGAAGGAAAAGACGCCTCTGGCTTTGGCAACGATCATCGATACTCAAGGCTCGACTCCTCAGGTGATAGGTGCATCAGCCTTGTTTTCGTCCAAAGGATTACTCGAGGGAACATTGGGAGGAGGACTTTTAGAAGCGGATGCCCAGAAGGAAGTTCTCGGAGCTCTCAAGGAAAAGACTTCCGGGCTCTTTCAGTTCAGCTTGAGAGATGACATATCCGAAGAAGGGGCCATCTGTGGAGGAGACGTCAGCATCCTTATCGATATTGCTCCCGGCAAATACAGAGAGGCCTTTCATGTGCTGAGTCGATCCCTTGAACAACGGAAACCTGGAATACTGGCCACATTCATCAGTGAGCTTCCGGAGCGAAAAGCATCTCTCCTAAGATTCTGGATAGAGAAAAAAGAGAAATATGATTCCGCATTGGAAAAGCGTTTCTCCTTTTTCCAGGATGAAATTGACGGCGTATTTTTAAAAGGTCAACCCAAGCTCTTAAAAATAAAAGAAAGCATTTTTCCGGAGAAAGGCATTAATGACTTTCTTTTTTTGGACCCTGTTTTCCCCTTGCCTCAACTGGTGATTGCAGGCGCAGGGCATATCGGTCAAGCTCTCTCCCATTTGGGAAGTCTCTTGAGTTATGACGTAACTATTATTGACGATAGGCCGGAATTCGCGAGCAGGGAAAGGCTGCCCGATGCGGATCACATCGTCGTGAAAGACATCGGAAAAGCTATCCGGGATTTCCCCATATCTTCGGATACATTCATAGTGATTGTGACTCGTGGACACCGGCACGACGCTGAAGCTCTCCGGCAGTGCATTTCTTCTGATGCGGCATACATCGGGATGATCGGGAGCATCCGCAAGATTGAGATCATGCGGAAGAAATTTCTGGAAGAAGGGTGGGCCACGCTGCGTCAGTTTAACCGTGTTCATGCTCCGATCGGAGTCAATATCAACTCCAAAACAGTGGAGGAGATTGCCGTGAGTATCGCCGCGCAGCTCATTCAGGTGCGCAGTCAAATCCAGGAAAAAGGAAAGGAGAAAAAATGATCTGGGCAATGATATTGGCCGCAGGAGAATCCAGGAGAATGGGTCAACCCAAACTCCTTCTTCCATTTGGAGAAAAAACCATAATCGAGATAGTTGTCGAAAAAGTCGTCTCATCCAAAGTTAATAACACTCTGGTGGTTCTGGGCTCTGAACGAGAGAAGGTCGAAAAGAAGATTAAGAATTTTCCTATCAAAGTGGCCTTTAACCCTGACTACCACAGCGGAATGCTTTCTTCTGTCCAGTGTGGGATCAAAACACTTCCCGAAGATACCCAGGCTGCAGTGGTCGTGCTGGGTGACCAACCTTCCGTGTCGAAAGATGTCATAGATAAAATTGTTGATGCTTATCTGGAAACAGGGAAAGGCATTGTCCTGCCTGTCTATGAAAAAGAACGGGGCCATCCTGTGATCATCGATATGAAGTATAAAAACGAAGTCGAAAATTTGAGCCCGGATATCGGCCTTCGCGGCACTGTCTACAGCCATCCGGAGGATATACTGGAAGTGGATGTGGATACACCGAACATACTCCAGGATATCGATGATGAAGCGGATTACAAGAGAGAATTAAAGAAGAAGAAATAGCCAGCAGGAGGCCTGGTTGCTGTTATAAAGGAAAATATCCTTTTTTGCATTCATTTTATAGAAGTGGGATCCTGTCTTTCTTTTTTGCAGAAAGAGCTAATCCCTTTCTCCCCAAAAAAGATTTTTTTTCTTCAGGTTTAAAAATGAGTTTTTGGACGCTTGGAGTATCAATAGTGATACCCATCGCCGAAGCGTGGATTGACCACGTTGCTGAAGACAGATCCGAAGCGATAGCTCAGCCCTATTTCGATCGAAGAACGGTAGGCTGAAGCGAGTTCCCTTCGGCGCAGCAGTATCTCTTCCAGTGTGGCTTCTCCTAGGGGAAGGGAGAGCTGATCATGTACGGCCGAATATCTTCCTTCTAAATCCAACGAAAGCCCTTTATAAATTCGCAGGGATAACTCACCGGATATAACCAGCCTTTTCTTGTTTAAGTCATGGAAATAATGGGAGCCTTCCATTGAGAATTCAGCGGTTCCCCAGGGTTCATTCAGCTCCAGTGTGACAGAGAGAGATTCATTCCATAGGTTTTCTGAGGTTTTGCCGTATAAAGTTTCTTCCCGGTAGCGGTAAGAGCCAAATCCGATTTTATACAGAGCGCGGAGCTGTCTTCTCGTCGATTGAGAGTACGGAAAAAAGTTGTATTCGATAGCCGGGTGAATGGTGTAAGAAAAGTCTATGTTCCTGTATGTGGAAGAGGAGAGAGAAACCCAGCCTCCTATGGACCAGTGCTCGCTGATGCTTTTAACATACAGCGCATCAAAATCTCGACTCTCGGAAATACTGGTGATTGTCTCTCCATCGACATCATATCTGTCCTTCTCGTAGTCGATATCCAGCCCCATCCTTAATTTGGAGGCGAGTGTAATCCGGTTGGCAGAAAAATTGGCCGATAGCTCTGTCGATTTTCGCTGCTCTTCTCCGCTTAAATCGCTATTTAAACTGACGTTGAACACCCAGAAATTCCACTTATCTTCCACATCCGTCGGCTTGACTTCCTGTTTGAGCAAAAGTGAGAGTCCTTGAGCCATGGGTGTGCGGGCCACGTAAGGACCGAGCCCTAATTTTAAGGTCTGCACCAATCCCTTCCGGACTTCATCATCTGTCTCTGTGGGGTTGGAAAAGTATTTCAGTGTATTCTGTAAGTCTGAATAGTCCTTTTGGCCGATAAAAGCAACAGTGTATTCCCTTCCACCACTTCCGGTCCTTTGGAGCGTGATAAGCAGATGGATGTCTGCTTCTTGCCTGTCCCAGACGTAATTCACGAACGTAATCTCGGTTCTGATATAATCGATGTCGCAGCGGTCGCAGTCGATAAAAACTTTCGGAGCACTCTTTTTTAATTCTTCGATGTCGAATGCTTCTTCCTGAGAGTATGAATTCGAAGGCATAAAAACAATAATTATTAAGAGGGAAAACGAGAGAGAGATGAATTTTTTCAACATTTTAGATTTCCTTTCAGGATGGTAAATTTTTTGATTCGGACGGATGCTGTGACTATCAGTATTCCAATATTTTGGTTTGAAAACATCACTTTTTGGACGTGGAGAATTTTTTTTCTTCCAAAAAATTTTGGATTAAAGGCTTTAAAATAATTATTTTTAATCGTGAAAACAAATGATTTTACTTTAATAGCTTTGAAAAAGTACATCGTTTGATTGAAAAGCTTTGGTAAGGCCGTGGTTATCCGCATGAACGCTTGATCATAGGGTGTGGATGAAAAAACAATCCTGTGATGATTTTACTTGCGACTCATCGCCTCATTGATGCGTTCAGGAGTCATCGGGAGCTGGAACAGCCTGGCGCCGCAAGCGTCGAAAATCGCGTTAGCGATCACGCCGCCCATACAGATGATAGCAGGTTCTCCGCCTCCCTGAGGAGAGGAATCCTTAGCGTCAATCAGGACTGTTTCGATCTTCGGTAGCCAGGAGAAGCGGGGGATTTCATAGGTATCAAAATTGAGGTCGAGGATTTGTCCGCCTTTGAAATGGACCTCTTCAGTCAGAGCATAACCCAATCCCATGGTGATACAACCTTCCATCTGCATTTTTGCTCCCTTAGGATTGATGGATAACCCCATGTCTTGAGCGCAAACGACTCGCTTCACCTGGACAGTTCCTTTATTCTTGTCGACTTCAACTTCGGCGATATGAGCCACATAAGTTCCTGCATCGATACCGCAGGAGATCCCATACCCGCGGCCGCTGGGTGATTTTGCCGGCTTCCAGCCGAATTTATCTGCCGCAGCGACAAGAACTCTTCGCATCCTTTTGTCCGTTAGATTCCGCAGCCGGAATTCGAGTGGGTCTATCCCTGCTTTTGAAGCCATGATGTCTATTTGTGTTTCTCGCGCAAAAGTGTTGGTGTTATTGGACGGCGCTCTCCAGGCGCCTGTAGCGAAGGGATGGGAGCCCGGAGTGCCTCTCCAGCCTCCTCCGGTGGACGCTGTCTGGTGATGGGGGATATCATAGAAGTGCTGAGCGCCTCTCTCGCCGGCAAAATAGACCGTATAATCCCAGAGTACGATTTTTCCTGTGTTTTTAATCCCGGATTTTATTTTCACGACCGCAGCCGGACGGAAAGTATCGTAGAAGAATTCTTCCGCACGGCTCCAGGCGACCTGGACAGGTTTTCCTATTAATTTGGTTAAGCGGGCCGCTTCCACTGCCTGCCGGTTACTTGTTTTTCCGCCGAATCCTCCTCCGACAAATGGTGGAATAACACGGATATTTTTTGAAGGAAGGTTTAGCTCTCGAGCTATCTCTGTCTGAAGGGGGAATGGTGTTTGAGTGGAGGCCCAAACAGTGATTTTGTCGCCTTCGATACTGGCTGTGGCTGTATGGGGTTCTATCGGGGCGTGGGCGACATAGCTGTTCAGGTAGGTTTCCTCGAATAATACTTCAGAGAGTTCTTCACCTGTCTTGAGGTTTCCTCCCTCTGAGACCGTTTCCACTTCTTGGGCGACTCTAAGGAGGTGGTCGAAGATAGTTTTATCGTCCACTTTGGCTTCTGGGATTTCATACTGGGCTTTGATTTTTGCCACTACTTTTTCAGCCTCATCAGGCTGCTGATGAAGGACCGCGATCAATTCACCCTCCTTGACCACCTGAACACCCTTTATTTTTTCAGCTTCTGAAGTATCAACATTTTTTAATTGTGCACCGTGTGCCGGAGGTCTCAAGATTCTTGCATACAGCATGCCGGGTAAACGGATGTCTCCGGCAAACAACGCCTTACCCGTGACTTTTTCAGGCGAGTCGGTCCGTGTGGCAGGCTTGTTCACAATCGTGAATTCTGAGACAGGTTCGACTGCGGGTTTTTTATCTAATTTTCTTGCGATCTTTTTTCCTTGGGTGAGCTGGGCATAGGTCACTTGATTATTCCTTTGAGTCTTATCAAATATGACTCCCTCTTTTGTTTCCAGCTGAGCTACAGGAACCTGGAGATGTTCAGATGCCAGCTCTTTGAGGACAGCTTTAGCTTCTGCAGCTGCTTCTCTGAGAGGAGGGCCGAAGAAGCGGGTGGTCATAGACCCGAATGTCCCCATATCCCATGGACAAAGGTCAGTGTCTCCCATAACCATGTCCACTGAATCCAGGCGGATATCAAGCTCATCAGCCAGCATTTGAGCGAGAGATGTGATAACACCCTGGCCCATCTCGATTTTTCCAGTGAAGCACGAAACTCTTCCGTCCTCTTTGATGCGGAGAAAAGCGTTGAAATCTTCGGGTAGCCGAGGGCGGAAACCTCTGCGGCGGGCTTCTTGAAAGAAAGCCTCGGCATCTCCCATGGTGAAAAGTATAGTGATTCCTCCGCCCAAAAGTTTGAGGAATTCCCGTCGGTCAAGCGGAAAGGAGGGGGTAATATCTTTAAAATCAAGGTCGAGAAGATCGTCTTTTTTCATCTTTTCCCTCCTTTCATCTCTTTAGCGGCGGTCTGGATGGCTTGGACGATCCGTGTGTGCGACCCACAGCGACACAGGTTTTCATCCATTCTCTGGATGATTTCTTTTCGGGTCGGGCGAGGATTTCTGAGCAGCAGGCTGTACGCCTGGAGAATCATCCCAGGAGTACAGAAGCCGCACTGAAGAGCGTCGTGTTGGATGAATGCTTTTTGTAAGGGATGAAGGTTTCCGTTTTTGGCCAAGCCTTCGATCGTGAGGACTTCTTTTCCTTTAACGTTTTTGAGTGGGAACTGGCAGGAACGAACAGCCTCCTTGTCGACCAATACAGTGCAGGCACCGCAAAAGCCCTCGCCGCATCCGTACTTGGCTCCTATCAGACCCAAATCCGAGCGAATCGCCCAGAGGAGCATTCGATCTCCATCCGTAGTCAAGCGGATAGTCTTTTCGTTGAGCTTGAATTGAATAACTTCATTCATCGGGCTTCCCCTGTTTTTTCATTTATTGGAGCATAACTTGAATTATATTTATTTTGATCAGGTTTGATTTTCAAACCCTTAGGCATCTCAGCTCTTATGGGTACAAAACTTATACAAGAGAAGAGACGGCTCGGCTGAGGGCTGTTGCGACGAGTTCTTTTTTGTATTCGTTTTCCGCCAAAGGTTGAGCATCTGCTAAAGCCTGTGTGGCAGCTTGCCTTACAGAATTGGGTTTGACCTTTCTCCCCCTGATCAAGGCTTCTGCCTTTTCCAGCCTCCAGGGAACTGGAGCGACTCCTCCCAGAACAATCTTGATATTATTGAAAATTCCTCCGGAAGCCGTGCCTTTCACCGCTACCGAAACAATCGCAAAGTCCCATGTTCCTCTTTCTTTAAGCTTGATGTAGGTGCTTTTTTCTCCTCTTTTGGCCGGAGGGAGTGTGATTTCTTTCACGACTTCATTCGGAGCCAGAATGTTTTCCCTGCGCACATTGACAGAAGGGAGGGTGAAAAAATCAGCGAGAGGAATGGTTTTATCCTTTTTCGGGGCACTGATAGTGACTTTTGCATCCAGGCAGATGAGGGCAGGAGCTAAATCAGAGGGATGGACGATGTAGCAGATTCTTCCGCCCAGGATGGCATGGTATTTATTCCTCCCGGTGGAAGCGAAACACCGGCTTCCTCCTTTTTTCCGGCAGATTATTTGAGGATCACGGTAGTACCAGCATCGAGGTCGCTGACAGAGGTTCCCTCCGACTGTCCCTACGTTTCTGAGTTGAGGAGTCGCCACAGAAAGGGCAGCTTCATGGAGTGCTGGATACTCATTTTTGATTTGAGTATTTTCAGCCAATTCGGCCATGCTTGTTAGCGCTCCGATTCTGGTGCCGCTTCTGTCTTTTTTGATGTAAGAAAGTCCAGAGATATTGTTGAGGTCGACGACAATTTCAGGCTCAATGATTTCATCCTTGAGCTCTCCCAAGAGATCTGTTCCTCCGGCCATCAGACAATACGTTCTCTCTTCAGAGGAGAGGGAAGTCACCTGGTCAATGGTCTGGGGCTCGGCTATCTTGAATTGTTTCATTGTCCTTCACCTCCTCCTGTTTTCAGGGCTTCAAGTACTTTATCAGGAGTCATCGGGATTTCTCTCACATGAACGCCGATAGCGTTATAGACTGCGTTGGCGATGGCCCCCGATATCGGAATCCGTGGTGGTTCTCCGAGTCCCTTGGTCCCGAGGATGTTAATGTGAGGATCAATCGAATCCGCGAAGAGTGGAATGATTTCCGGCATATCGAGTGAAGTGGCGATTTTGTAATCTCTCCAGTTCCGGTTGACGACATTCCCCGTGTTGTTGTCCACAATCCTTCCTTCAAACAGGGCGGCGCTAATCCCCTGAGTGACTCCACCGATGACCTGGCTTTCGGCTGTCTGTGTGTTGAGGATTCTTCCGCTCTCATGAGCGGCGACGACTCTAAGAACTTTGATCTGGCCTGTATCCGTGTCGACCTCGACCTCGGCGAAGTGGGCTGAGAAGGTATTGTATGCATATTCGGAAGGACGGCCGCCGCATTCTCCGCGAAAAACAGCTTCCCGGCGGAGTTCTCTGAGAAGTTCATTAAACGGAATTGATTTTTTGGGATCACTTTTGGCGAAAAATTTTCCCTCTTCACTCCTGACTTCCTCAGATTTGACTTTCAGCTTGTCCGCAGCAAGATTTTTGAGAAAATCTGCTGCCTTCAAAGCAGCGTCTCTGACTGCTGGAGCCACAGAAGGAGTGGTGGTGCTTCCTCCTGATGAGCCGCACCAGGGATACTCCGTGCTCCCAAGTTTTACTGTGATGTCTTGGGGCTTCAGGCCCAAGGTCTCGGCTGTGACCATCGCCATGTAGGTCCTGGTACCGCAGCCGATGTCCTGGGTGCCGCATACGGCTTCAACGCTTCCATCTCTGTGGAGTTTGATGTCCGCAAGGGTTGGCGGTCTTCCCGTTCCCCACCATATCTGGCTGGCCATTCCGAGTCCTCGTTTGACTGTCCTGTTTCCCTGTCCCGGCTTCTTGTTTCTTCTCTTCCATCCGATCTTTTCCGCTCCCAATGTGTAGCACTGATCCAATCCTTTTGAGGAATAGGGGATCCCGGTGTCTCCCTGATTTTTTGTTGAGTAGTTTTTCTTCCGCAGCTCCAATGGATCCATGTTGATCTCGTTGGCCAGCTCGTCCAGGAATCCTTCCAGGGCAAAGGTTCCCTGGACATGTCCGGGAGCTCGTGTGGGCCGCGATGCTCCGGTGTTGGTGTAGACAGTATACTCTTCCACCTTCAGGTTAGGACACTTGTACACATCGATTATGGGCTCTGCGCATCTGTCGCCTCTTCCGATTCCTCCCGAGGTGTAGTTTTTCAGATAAAGAGCTGTCAGTGTGCCATCCTTTTTGACTCCTCCCCTTAGGGTTTGGAGGCTCGAGGGACGGTTTCCTACGCACAGAGAATTTTCCTCTCTGGAAAGGATGACCTTTACGGGTTTTTTGGCTTCCCGTGCCAGGAGGGCAGCGGCAACCGTGTAATCGTTGATTCCTAGTTTGCTTCCGAATCCTCCGCCCATGTACTTTTTTATGACTTTTATCCGGCTTGCAGGGACTTTCAGCCAGTAGGCGAGTCCGTCTCTCACGCCGAAGATTGCTTGGGTGGAATCCCAGACAGTGAGCCTGTCTCCCTCCCATCTGGCCACACTGCCGTGGGTTTCAGCGGGATGGTGGATTTCCACTGCGGTTTTGTAGGTTCGCTCGATGACGACATCCGCTTCATTGAATCCTTTTTCGATATCGCCGCGGTTATAATCATTAAACGGCTTGCTGGGGACATTCGCTCTGTCCCTGTCCCCATGGACTTGAGGGGCTCCTTCTTCCATGGCTTTTTCCACTGTGACTGCGAAGGGGAGGGGATTGTATTTGACTTCGATCAATTTTAAAGCTTCCGCGGCTGTTTTCTCGTCTTTTGCGGCTACGGCTGCAACCTGTTCTCCTACGTACTTCACCCGACCTTCTTTGAGCTGAAGCGCGGCTTTAACTCCCGGAAGGTTTTGTGCCTTGCTCAGGTCTATGGATACAATATCTGCACAAGCGTGTGGAGATCTCAGTATTTTTCCGCAGAGCATCCCTCTGAGTTTGATATCATGAGTATAGGGAGCTCGGCCGGTCACGATTCTTTTCCCATCGATTCGGGGCGTGGATTGACCGATTATTTCGAATTTGTCTTTTGTGGGCTCAGGGGGCTTTCCGGGCCTTGCCGTTTTTTTATCTCTGTATTCTTCATAGTAAAGGAGGGTGGAGTCTTCGGGCTCAATAAAATATTCTTTTTTCTTCATTTAGGGCCTCCTCATGTTTTTTGAAGCGGCAGAGACAGCATCATAAATCTTGACGTAATTCCCACACCGGCAGATGTTGCCGGATAATGCTTTTTTGATGTCTTCTCTGTTCGGGTTTTTGTTAGAGTTGAGGTAAGCCACAGAGGTCATGATGAATCCGGGTGTGCAGAATCCACACTGGTAAGCATCCCTATCGATGAAAGCCTGTTGGACAGGATGAAGCTTTCCATTGGTGGCCAGCCCTTCGATGGTAGTAATTTTTGTACCGTCCGCTCTTATGGCAAAATACATGCAGGAGTACACTGGTTTTCCGTCTATGAGGACCGTGCATCCTCCACATTCTCCCTGGCCACATGTTTTTTTTGTCCCAGTCAGGTTCAGTCTCTCTCTTAAGACATGAAGAAGGGTCTCTCCTGGCTCAACAACCAGAGTCAACTTTTTTCCGTTGACAGTGATAGTGATCTGTTTCTGAGAAAGAAGAGGGATTTTTCCTTCTTTAGTCTGGATAGCGATCTTATCTTTTGCCAGGAGCGACGGAGTCACTGCTGCACCTATCGCTCCACCTCCGAATCCTTTCAGGAAATCCCTTCTGGTGAAAGTCTTTCTTTTTTTCTTTTTAGGATTTTCCAATTTCTTTCTCCTTATTTGGGTCAGGTGGAGTGGCTTTAGATCAATCTGATAATGGTGATGATGACAAGGCAGAGAATGAGTGTCCCTGGAGAGGCAATGAGCCTTAAGGTATGGATGCGTTTGGCTTCTTCAAGTTTTGTCTCGAAGGTCATAATCTTCGATGCCGCCCAGAATCCAAGAGGTACGGTGACACAGGAGAGAATAACGGCTAAAGGCGCATAGTAAAGGGAAAGAGGGGTGGTTGTCCCGGGAAAAACGCAGGCTGGAACTCCAGTCGCAAATCTCACAAGGGGAAAGAGGTTGACTGCCAAGAGAGCTGACATCCCTCCGAGAATGGCCTGTCTTCCTGTTCTGCGCTTTTGTTTTTCCGTGTATATGGAGATCAGAACCAGGAATGCCAATCCCTCCATCAGAAAAGCGAAAATGGGATTTCCCACAGCTCCGTGCAGGATCGGAAGAGAAAGAAGCAGTGCGTCGAACATTTTAAAGAGACATGCGATTGTGACAAGGAGGGCAACACCCAGGATTCTACGGGTTAAGATCCAGCTGGCAGCAATGAAGAAGAGGGCGACTCCTGTCATGATGGAACCTGACATGAAAGAAGCGCAGCTTCGAAGCCACATGCCCAATGCAGCTTCGGAGAGACCCCATACGGCTCCAAGTATGACAACAATACCCAAGTAAGATTTCGAATTTTTTCGTTTCATACAGGCCTCCTTACTATGAGTTAGTTCTAAAGGATTATAATTTCCCTGCACTCATTTGACAACCTTTTCTTTTTGTTAATTTCAAGTCATGTTTAAATATTGGATGAGAAGATAGATAAATTTATGTTTTAGAGAAGAAGCTGAATAATGCGAGAGGAAGTTTCATTCATCTGTTTTTTGAATCCTTATTGTTTTCTTTTGAGGTCTGTTTTTTATTGAATTGCAGCCTTGTGTTTAAATAATCTAAGGGGTAATCAAAGTGATTAAGGCAACATTTCGGGAATTTGACTGGGAAATATTCCTGTGCTATAAGCCTGAGAAGAGATTTTCTTCATGAACAGCAAAAAGTATTTTGATAAGGTCGCCCATCAATGGGATGAGATGCGCCAAAGCTTCTTTTCGGAAGCGGTGAGGGAAAAAGCCTTTTCTGTCGCAGGTGTGGAGGCCGGGAAGGTCGCTGCTGACATTGGAGCGGGAACTGGCTTTATTACCGAAGGGCTGATCCAGAAAGGATTGAAGGTGATGGTTGTTGACCAGTCCGGAGTGATGCTCAAAGAGATGAGAAAGAGATTCTCAGGGGTCCAAGGCATTGAGTACTTTGAGGGAGAATCGGAAAAATTGCCCATTCCGGATGGATCCGTTGATTATGCCTTTGCCAACATGTACCTGCATCATGTGGAGTCTCCTTTAAAAGCGATGAAAGAAATGCGGCGAATTTTAAAACCTGGAGGAAAGCTGGTCATCACGGATATGGATAAACACACATTTGAATTTCTAAAAAAAGAGCATCATGACCGCTGGATGGGATTCGATAGAGAAGATATAAAAAGATGCCTTGAAGAGGCAGGACTGAAGGATGTGGTTGTGGATTGCGCAGAGGAAACTTGCTGTGCACAGTCAGACAGCGGGGAAGGCTTGGCCCGTGTCAGCGTTTTTGTGGCGTCAGGTGAGAAATGAGGAGTTGTCTTGAGTTTTGAATTATTTTCCATTCCCCATCAGGGTCGGAATTATTGAAAAATCATTGCCGTGAGGAACGCCCAAGAATGGCTGCTTCATCCATCTCCAAGAATCCTTTCTAATATAAAAATTTTTTATCATTTTAAAAAGCACTTGACATGTTATGATTAATCCCTTATGATTATTCTGAATAATCAGAATAATCAGATTATAATGATTAATCTGATATTTTTAATTTCGTGAGGTGTTCAATGGTGAAAAAAGAGAAAAATCATTCCTGCTCCGTCGGAATTGCCAGCCGCATAGGATGCTGCAAAGTAGAATCAGTCGTCAGTGTGGATGAGAGAGGACAGATGGTTCTTCCTAAGGAGTTAAGGGATAAAGCCAATATTCGTGCGGGTGACAAGCTGGCAATCGTCGGCATGGAAAAAGAGGGGAAGATATGCTGCATTTCATTGATCAAGATCGACGAAATTGAGGGGATGGTGAAAAATATGCTTGGGCCTTTGATGAAAGAAATGTTCAAAGACTGACTTTTGGAATAAACTGTGAGGTGATTGATATGGAGAAAAAAAATGTTCGGAAAGTGGTCAGAGAAGGCTACGCCAAAATAGCCAAACAAGGTGATCCTTGTTGTGCGCCAACACATTCGTGCTGTGAAAGCCCTGATTCAGCAGAGGATATCAGCAAGAAACTCGGCTACACTGAGGAGGAACTCAAATCTGTTCCTGAGGGTTCGAATCTCGGTCTTGGCTGTGGGAATCCGGTCGCACTTGCCTCTTTGAAGGAAGGCGAAACCGTTCTTGATTTGGGAGCGGGAGCTGGATTCGATTGTTTTCTTGCGGCAAACAAGGTCGGGAAGAAAGGAAAAATTATAGGAGTCGATATGACGCCGGAGATGGTTGAGAAGGCCAGAGAGTATGCGGAAAAAAGCGATGCTGTCAATGTGGAATTCAGGCTTGGAGAGATTGAAAACCTGCCTGTGGCTGATAATTCTGTTGACGCAATAATCTCCAATTGTGTTATTAATCTTTCTCCGGATAAAAGGAGAGTTTTCATCGAGGCCTTTCGAGTGCTTAAACCCGGAGGGAGATTGATGATTTCAGACATTGTCCTGCTGAATGAGCTACCGGAGGAGATTAGGAACTCTGTCGAGGCTTATGTGGGTTGTGTCTCTGGAGCTGTATTGAAAGAAGAATACTTGAAAGCAATAAAAGAAGCTGGTTTTCAGGATGTGAAAATAATGGATGAAACATCATTTTCTCCCGATAATGTCATCAATGACCCAACAGCTAAGGAATTCATCGAAAAGTTCAATATTCCGGTTGAAAAAGTGGAGGAAGTGATGAGCTTGGTGCAGAGCCTAACTGTCTTTGGTTTGAAATCCTGACATGGGATTCTTTTGAAATTCCGAAAGATAGGGTAAGATACAGAAGCAGTGTTTTCAAGCTGAGCATGAAAGAGCATCAATGATTCGACAAAATGAGAGATCGGAAGTAATCAAGAGATTACAGACTTTACGGAATATCGGTCCGGCCACAGCGGAGAAGCTTTATTCGATGGGAATTGAAACTCCTGAACAACTGAAACAATCCAGCCCAGAAAAACTGTATGAGAAATTGAGGCACAAAGCCGGGGGGAAACTGGACAAATGTGTGCTCTACCAATTGCAAGGCGCGATTTTAGACATCCCCTGGCCTGAGTGTAAAGGTTTTTCTAAGGATTCCAGTTAATTCAAAAAGAGGTTGATATGGAAAACAAAAACATTCCAGCTGAGATTGAAAAAACCATAATCAGAGAATGTGTTAAAAAGTTGAAGACAGGAAAGCTGCCCCCTTGGAAGGTGGAAGAGGAGCTGGAAGCCAATCATGATGTTCTTCCGCCTGATAATTTTAGAGCTGCAGTGCTGTGCAGGCAGAAATTTATCGAAGAAGAGACAGGCGAGACATTCAGATATATTGGTGCCTCTGAGAAACCCTACAAGGTTCGTTACCGGTGCGATAAACATAAGCTCATTTGGGAGCTTGACGCTTTAGACAAAGACCAGAGTTGTTCACTCTGCGGAACCCCGTTGAAGCCAATGGAGCAGTATGCTTCACTCGTGGCCAATTATGTGGGCGGGAATGATGATTACTACTCTTATGCAGGAAGGATCAAAGTCAAGGGAGATTTGGAAAAGGAATTCACGAATCTTCTTATCTATGGAACGGGCCTGGGACCCATGGGGATCACCAAGGGATGTTACATAATCAATAAGTTTGGAGGCGCAGAGGTCAACGTCTCAGAGTATGCTCGAGCCGCTCGGTGTCTTGGATACGTTTTCGAGACCGAAGAATTGCGAAAAAAAGCGGTTTCTGTGATTGAGAATTTTCTGCCTGAGTTGAAACCGGAGATGGACAAGAAGATGTTAGACACTGGCGGCCGAATCGGTTCCGTCGAGTATGTACAAGTTAGGAGTCACAGAGGTTTTCTCCTGTATGTTGATTTTACCGCGGATTTTGAAAATTTTCGGGGCCATGGCGGGATAAGTCATGCTGTCGGGTTTGCAAAAAAAGAGATTGAACAAAGACTCCAAAAAGGCAATATTCAGTACAAGTTGAGCGTGATTGCGCAAGGTTATGATGGAGATTTAAAGCCGAGCCCCCGCAACAAAAGGGGAAGATATGCGTCGGCTCAGATTAGAGTTCCCACCCAAGAATTCGAAGAGTTCCTTCAGATCAATGTGGAAGAATTCCTTTCCTTTGTGGAGATAGATTGCATAGGTTCTCTAAAGTTGGGATGCCAGTTCTACTCAGGAATGGGAGGAGAGATTATTCCTGCGCTGTACAGAGCCACAAAAGTCAATCCACGCAGTTGTCTGGTTTCTTCTTTTCAAAATATTTATGCGAGGCTCGACAATAAAAATGTGATTTATGGCGTGGAGCTTCCCAATGTGGAAGCGGGAGTGTTATCCACGCATGAGGGACTGATTCCTCCGGTAGGACGCGAAGCGCTCAGGATAATGGGAATTCGGACCGCAAAAGAATTTGCCGCCTTGTTGGCTGCACAAGTCCTTGCCGGAGAATTCAATCTTGCTGTAGAGATAGTCCGTGAGAGGCTGTATAATTCCTGAATGAGAGCCTCGTTTTCACCTTTTTGGATCGAGACTTTTTATGGTTTGAGAGTCACTCGGTTTGACTGAGGTCTCTGAATTATGATTCAGGTGGGTTAGTTTTTTGTCGGTTTAGTTTTTTTGCACCCTTGGGTCTTTAATCGCTATGGCCCTTTTTTCCTCTGTCTCTTCCTTCTTCTTTTCCAGCCATTTTGGGAAAATCCAGTTGAGAATCTCACTCTTTTGCTCATTATCCATATCTTTTATTCTGAGTCCTGCCTCCAGCCTGTTGTCCACGCTTTTGATCCATGTGATCTCTCCAGTGAGAGGGACGGATAATTTTTTCTCAGGGATATGGAGGTTGACCTCCATATTCGTGCCTATTTCGATATTAAAGTTTATGCTTAATTTTATCCCTTCACGGGAAAAATCGTGAGCTTCGATTTTCCTGCTTATGTAATCTTTACCATCCACTTTGATAAGATCGACAGGAAGTAGGCATTCAAAACGCAGGAACTTTCTCTGCTCTTTCCCCATGTTGCCACAAGTCTAGCATGATATTCGAATATTTTCAAAAGAAATTTTAACTGGAATTTTTTCACAATTTCTCAAAAAAGAGATTCAGAGGAGTCTGCGGAAAGATTGAGATGGATTCGATTGGCTAACCGATGCCTTCCTTCCCGACTTTCTTTAAAAGATGCTCCCAATCTTGAGCGGTTCTGGCGAACACTCCGCAGTTTCCCAGTTTGACATTGTTCAATCCGATCTCCCTGATCTTTTGGTAGATTCTAACCATGTCAGACAGGGAAGGAGGTGCAGTATCTTTCATTTTATGCGCCGGGAAAAAAGCGAGGATGGTGATCGGAATCTCGGGATTGACTTCATGGGCAAGCTTTGCGATTTTTTCGATTTGGTTGTCCTCGACCCATCCAGGGATGAATAGAGTGAGAAGTTCGAGAATAAAATCTCTTTCCGTCATTTCCCGGGGAGCTTTGAGAATCCATTCATTGGTTGTGCCGCACAGCTTTTTATAAATTTCTTCATCATACGCTTTGATGTCCAGCCAGAAGGAATCCACACCAGATTCTTTGAATCTATCTAAATTTTCAGGCGTTAAGCCATACCCGTTTGTTTCGATCAGAACCCACATGTTTTGACAGTTGCTTTTTATTTCTTCTGCTGTCTGACAGTAAAAATCCACACAGCAGGATATGTCTCCTCCGGTGAAAGCGACGATGTTTCTGGCTGGGCCGTATCCCTGCGGGCTGAGGACGACATCTTTAGGGTCCAAAACTCCGGGACAGAGAGGGCTTCGTGTTCCTGAGATGACACAGGTGCCGCAGCTTCGGCATAGATCCGTGCCATGCCACATGGTCGCTTTCTCTCGGTTTTCCTGGATAGTCACCTGTTTTTCATACTCTTTGGCTGCAGAGCCGATTTCAGCAGAGGAAATCCAACTTCCAACGGCACTCTGGGAAAAATCTGCGGAGTGGCACTTGAGACAGTGATGGTTGCATCCTGACTGGTAGATGGAAAAATAATGCTCAGGTCGGGAAAGGTGAGCGGATTTGATGAGACGGTGCCATAGAGGCCCTTCCTTTTTTAAGGTAACATCGCACGCTTTCTTGTCCTCATTATTTATTCGAGTCAGGCAGCTTCCTGCTTTGTATCCCTGTTTGACTAGCTGGCACGGCATGGTCAATGGTTAGAACCTCCCGGCGATCGAAGTGTCGCAGAACTGGCATTTCCCTTCAACCAAATGAATCTCACGGGTTTGCAATCCGTTTCGGACGATGACCGTTTTCCCGCAGTGGGGACAAATAGTGTTTTCTCCTTCCCCCCCAAAAACATTCCCGAGATAGACATATTTCAGGCCTTGATCCAGACCTATCTCTCGAATTTTCTCAAGCTTTTTTACAGGAGTTGGCGGAATATGAGAGAGATGGAGGTGGGGAAAAAATCGAGTGACATGCCAGGGAGTCTCCTTTCCGAGATCCTTAGAGATCCAGGCTGCCATTCTTCTCATATCGCTTTCATCGTCGTTATAGCCAGGGATGATGTTGGTGACGATTTCAACATGCATTTTCCATTTATACCTGGCTCTCAGGATGACTTCCAGAATTCCTGAAAAATCATCGATATGGGCAATTTTTTTGTAGGAATTCCGGGAGAATCCTTTGAGGTCAGTGCGAAAAACGTCTAAGTAAGGGCCAATCATATCCAGGGCTTCGACAGTGATAAAACCATTGGTCACATAGTTGGTTAATAAATTGTTTTCTTTGGCCAGTTTGGCTCCCTCCAGAGTGTACTCCAGCCAGAGGGTGGGCTCGTTGTATGTCCATGAGATTCCAAAACATCGGTTTTTCTTGGCTATCCGGATCAGTTCTCGGGGGGAAATAAACCTGGCTGTTTTGATTTCCTCTTGAGCTGTCGAATGGGCAATATCCCAGTTCTGGCAGCCAGGGCAGCGGAAATTGCAGCCAAAGCTCCCGAGAGATAGCCATTCTGAACCCGGAAAAAAATGGTAGACGGGCTTTTTTTCAATAGGAGAAATCTGGAGGGAAGAGACGAGCCCAAAGGTTTTCGGAATAAGCTTTCCCCTCTGGTTTTCTCTTGTCTGGCAGTATCCTCTTTCGCCTTCCCGGATTGTGCATCTTCTCTGGCAGACGCGGCAGCGGACAGCATTTCCCTTGAGCGTGTCATAAAGTATAGCTTCAACCATAATGCATATCAGGATCAGGTTGTTATGACTTTGTTGGCTGCCTCTTTTTAAATTCCAATGAACCCGGATTAATCCTCTGATTTTTTTCTTTCAATGAGAATTGAGGTTCCATTCTATATTTTTCACAAAAAATATTAAAGCGTTGGAAGGCCTGACCCCTATTCATTTTTATGGTATCTTATAGAGAGTCTAAAGGAGGGAAAACATGGATATCAAGATTTCGAGTGCAGCCTTTGAAGAAGGCGGAATGATACCAGCGAAATACACATGCGATGAAGAAGATGTATCTCCTCCGCTGGCATGGGATTCAATTCCTGAAGGGACGAAGACGCTCGCTTTTATCTGCGATGACCCGGATGCACCGATGGGAACATGGGTCCATTGGGTTTTTTTCAATTTGCCCGCAGATATCAGTGAATTGCCTGAGAACATTCCGCCAGAAAGAGAACTTGAAAGCGGCGCTAAACAGGGAACGAATGATTTTGGAAGAATCGGTTATGGGGGGCCCTGTCCTCCAGGGGGTACGCACAGATATTATTTCAAGCTGTACGCTTTAGATGCGGAGTTAGACCTTGACGCAGGAGCAAGAAAACAGCAGTTACTGGAAGCCATGGAGGGACATATCCTGGCCGAAGGTCAGTTGATGGGAAGATATAGCCGATAAGAAAGCTGTTTTCTAGAAATTTATGATTAGATGAATCTCGCCCGAGTTCGATGAAACTGGGGCTAGAAAAGTCTGTTCCTCATGAATGGTGGATAGAATTCATGAATGGTGGATTGTATCAAATATTATTTGATAGTTAAGGTGGATAATGTTATTGAGCCTGCAATTCGGGAGTAATGGATGCATGCTTTTCTGAATATATTCTTTTTTGTGTTTCATTCGAGCCTGATTATTTTCAACCTTTTCGGCTGGATTTGGAAAAAAACGAGATTAGCCAACCTGATTGTCATCCTATTGACAGTGTTTTCCTGGACAATACTGGGAATATGGTATGGTTTTGGCTACTGTCCCTGCACTGACTGGCACTGGCAGGTGCGAGAAAAATTAGGATATGTGGATTTGCCCTCTTCCTACACGAAGTTTCTTATTGATTCTCTGACAGGCTTGGATGTTAAAGAAACACTGGCAAACACTCTTTCCGTCACTCTACTCGCATTGGCACTGGGTGCGTCGGTCTTCACAAACGTGAGAGATTGGAAAAGGAAACGAAAATAGACTGTTTGCTTTCTTCTTTTTTTCTTTGAGCATCCGGAGGACTTCTTTCTTAAAATCCGGATGGACTTTTAATCCCAATGCTTCTGTTTTTTTCAGGTATTCATAAGCCTGGGAATATTTTTTCTGGTAAAAAGAGATGACGGCGAGATTGTTAAAAGCCCGGGCATAACTTGGATTGATTTCGATGACCTTTTTATAATGAACGGCCGAATCCGAGAGAAGGTTTATTTTAAAATAAAGGTTGCCGAGATTCATGTGGGCTTCAAGGAGTTCGGGATCCAACTCAATCGCTTTCAGGTATTCTTTTTGGGCTTCTTCAATCCGGTTTTCCTTTTCGAACAAGGCACCCAGAAGAGTGTGCGGTGCAGGAAGCTCTGGATCAAGTTCAATGGCTTTCTGACAGGCCTCCTTGGCTTCTTCAAGCCTCTCTTCTTCAAGATACGCATAGCCCAGGTTGGAGTAAGCACTTGCATAATCCGGTTTGATTTCGATAGCTTTTTGACAGCTCTGTATAGCCTCTTTCGTCATTCCTTTTTTCAGGTAAGCACTGGCCATGTTGGAGTAGGCTTTAAAATAGTTGGGTTTCAGCCTGATGGCCTCTTTGAATTCAACGATGGCTTTATCATACAATTTTAGTAATAAATACGCCCGACCGAGGTTGTGATGGGCTTCTTCGAACTCGGGATCAATTTTCAAGGCCTCAGAATATTCGTGTATGGCCTCATCGATTCTATTTGTATGCATGTAGATATTGCCCAGGTTGTTGTGGGCGCCTCTGAGTCCGGGATTCAGTTGGAGAGCCTTCCGGACAAGAGGTTCTGCTTCCTCGTACTTGTTTTTGAGGATGTATGCCCCGCCTAGAGTGGAGGTGGCCCTGTCGAACTGAGGATAGAGTTCCAATGCCTTCTGGCACATTTCAATGGCCGGGTCTGCCTTTCTTTCTCTCACATAGATAAGACCTAGATTGGCATACGCTTCGGCAAAGTTTGGGTTGAGCTCGATAGCCTTCAGGTACGCATTTATGGCCTCATCTGTCAGACCTTTTTTTGTATAGGCGATGCCTAGATTATAGTGGACTTCTGAAAAATTGGGCTGATGACGGAGGACTTTCTTGTAGAGTTGGATGGCCTCATCGACTTTCCCCTGTCTTCGGTAAGCTATGCCTGAAAGGTTGTATGCCTCTGTAGAATTGGGATTGATTTGAATGGCCTGAAAACATTCCTTGAGTGTGGATTCGTAGTCTTTTTTTTTCAGATAAAAGATGGCCAGCATGACATGGATATCGGCTTCTTTTCGGTTTGATTTTTTTCTTTGATTATATATCGCGATGGCCTCATCCAATTGAGCCTCTGGTAAAGGAAAAACATGAGGATTAAAGCTCCTGTTCCTGTTCAGAAGAATGATTCGCCTTGTGAACTCGTCATATTTGGACCCAGGATTTTCACTGTTCATGATTGAGTTTTTCTCATTAAGGTCCACAGCTCCAAAAAGGTGACAGAGTTCATGGAGGAGTAATGATTTCATGTATGTTTTTGATTTCGATTCCCAGAGTTTCGATTCCTTAAGGAGAATGTACCCATGGAGATAAGTCGCTGCTCCAGCAGGACCATGAGCGGTGCATTGTTGGCCTGTTAAGCCAAGGACGATATCATAATTCTCTTGAGAGACTTTCTTTCTTAAATCATTCAGCAACCCAAACACCGTATTGTAAGCATTGTCGGAGATCCAGCCGTCGAGCTGACCCATACTGAGGCTGATGTTGAACCGATTTTCAAACTCTTCAGACGCACTCCTGATCAGCCAATTGATATCCGAACGCCAAGTCGGAATGATTCTAAACTCTTCATCGACAACTATTTTGAGGTTGACTGTTCTGACCGGTTGATCGTGAGGGAGGCCTGGTCTGGAAACGAGAAATATCAGAGAAGAAAGGATGAATAATCTCAGGAAGAATGAGAGTGGATAGTGAGGAATTAAATTATTCTTGAGCAAATTGAACCTTTTTACTAATAGTATAACTTCATCCTGATTCCGTCAATTCACAATGCCATGATAGAATCCTTTTCGGATTTTTTGACAGAAATTTATTACTGTGGCATAAGCTTTTCC
This sequence comes from Candidatus Aminicenantota bacterium, assembly GCA_050116035.1. Classification (GTDB taxonomy): domain Bacteria; phylum Acidobacteriota; class Aminicenantia; order Aminicenantales; family Aminicenantaceae; genus SOIA01. Next base: position 39,886 of record JASFPJ010000003.1, read on the forward strand.
ATTCTGGAGAGGTAGAATCCCCTTCTTACGCAGGCAGACAGGAATCATGAGAAGCAGGGGACAATACCGGACAGGTCATCACACCCTGCCGCACAGCTCATCATATTATTCCTGTTATACTTCAAGGCTTTCGTGTCGTGCAGGGACAAAAGCTTCGTCTCCTGAAAGAATGTAAGTTGGTGAATTTGAATAATTTTTCGATAGTGACTGTATTTATATACGGAGAAGAAAATCCAAAAGATATGAGTAAGCTCAAGCATGAAAGAAAATTGAATTCCCGTTTTAGTTTTGTCTCATTGGTTGAAGGATAGAGGCATTATAAAAAGAGTACATCCAAGAATTTTATGAGGAGGTCAGATAATGGAAATTAAAATTTGGTGGATATGGATGTTTATTGCTGCTGTTTTTGTCGTCGGCGAGATATTCACTGCCGGTTTTTTTCTATTATGGTTCGGTATCGGAGCCGCAGTGGCAGGCATTCTGGCGATTTTCGGTCTCGGATTTGGATGGCAGCTCGGGGCCTTTGTTGTTGTCTCCGGCGTGCTATTTGTTGTTTCCAGGGGGCTGGCTGAGCGCTTCAGTAAAAAGCAGCCTGCCGGGATTGGCGCTGACCGGTTTATCGGTTTGGGAGCGCTCGTGCTGGAGGAGATAGATAATGACAAGAACACCGGAAGCGTCCGGCTGAAAAAGGAGGAATGGCGGGCAGATAGTGAGACGGGTGAAGTGATTTCGGCGGGGAAAAAAGTGAGAGTCACGCGAATAGACGGCACGCATTTGGTTGTTAAAACCATTGAGGAGGAAAAATAAAATGGAAGCATTATTGATTATTTTAGCTGTTGTCATATTTATCATTGCGGCGACGGGCTTAAAGATTGTCCGGCCCTGGGAAAAGGGACTGATCGAGAGGCTGGGAAAATACCAGAGAACAGCGGACAGTGGATTAACGGTTATCATCCCTTTCATGGAGAAAATCAAGAAAGTGGATATGCGGGAGCAGGTGCATGATGTCCCGCCGCAGGCTGTTATCACCAAAGATAATGTTGTTGTCGAGGTGGACGCAGTGGTCTATTATGAAGTGACTGACCCGGTGAAGGTCACGTATAATGTGGCCAATTTTTACACTGCAGCGACCAAGTTAGCCCAGACGAACTTGAGGAACTTGGTGGGTGATATGGCTCTGGATGAATCGCTGACCTCAAGGGAAGTCATCAACACTCAGCTCCGCCAGATTCTTGATGATGCCACTGACAAATGGGGCGTCAGAGTGACCAGAGTTGAACTCCAGAGAATTGAACCGCCCACTGACGTGACCGAGGCGATGCACCGCCAGATGAAGGCAGAGCGGCTCAGGCGGGCGATGATCCTTGAGGCTGAAGGGCAGAAAAAATCTGCAATTCTCAAGGCTGAAGGAGAAGCGGAAGCCATCAAAAAAGTGGCCGATGCGGAAAGGTATAAAAAGTTGACTGTGGCCAAAGGAGAGGCCGAAGCCATCGAGACTGTTTTTGGAGCGATTCATAAAGGGGAGCCAACGAACGACCTGATTGCCATAAAATACCTTGAAGCTCTGCAGAATATTGCCGATGGACAGGCGACAAAGGTCTTTCTGCCTTATGAAGCCTCGGGTATTCTTGGGAGTATCGCCGGGATTGGCGAGCTCTTAAAGGAAAAGGTCTCTTCAAAAAAGAGAGAAGAGAAAGAAGCTCAATAGGTCGCCTTTTCCAATATGAATATGGCCATATGGGGACGTTCCCTGGGGAGGCATCAATCCGCCCCAGTTATTTCGTAAACCTCATCAAAACGAGAAATAGAGTGTCTGCGCAGGGAATGTTCCCTTTTTGACACCTTATCTGGCCCTCTTTGT
>JASFPJ010000004.1:0-32119 GCA_050116035.1 Candidatus Aminicenantota bacterium
CGAAGGGAAAAAAGCCTTCCCCTTTAAAGGATCTTTATTATCATTATCCCTGCCATTATTTGAACGCTTTGAAGCTGAAGAACGAGCCGATACAAATGCTGGAGTCATTGGCGTTCAACGTGAAGGATGAAGGAGAACCCTATACCTGCTGTGGTTTTTGTGGAGTCTTTTCTATAAAAAATCCTGAAATTTCATCCAGTCTATGGGAGAAAAAAAAGAAAAAAATACTTAAAAGCGGGGCAGAGTACATCGCCACGGATTGTCCAGGCTGCCTTTTCCAGCTCAAAGCCAATCTCAAAGAGAAACGCCACCCCCTTAAGATTTTTCATACAGCCGAGCTCTTTGATAGATTGACGAAGCCAACCGCAAAGAATCGGAAGTCACAATAAAAGGAAGTGGAGGAAAACACATCCGTAAAGAAGGGACAGAAAAATTCTAATGGAAGACAAATCAGTGAACGGCGGCTAGAGGAAGGGATTTCCTGAGATTCTGCTTAATATCCTGCCATTTTTCCAGCGGAACAGACTGAAAAATATCCACAAGATGGGGATCGAATTGGCTTTCCCGGCCTTTTTCTATTTCTCTCCTAGCGACCTCAAAGTCTTCACCTTTCCTGTAGGGCCTATCAGAAGTAATGGCATCCAAAGTATCTGCTAGAGCGAAAATCCTCGCTCCGAGGGGAATCTCCTCTCCACTCAGGCCAAACGGATATCCAGTCCCATCGTAGCGTTCGTGATGATACAGAACAACTTCGGCTGCCTTTTTCAGAAAATCGACCTCCTCAATCATCTGATAACCCAATAGAGGATGCTCCATCACGACCTCTTTTTCCCCGCTGGTTAGAGGACCGTTTTTTCTCAAGACGAATTCAGGTATCCCTATTTTCCCGATATCATGAAGCAAAGCGCCATTTTCGAGGTCAAACAGGAAATTTCTGTCCTCGATACCGAGCTCTCCGGCAAACAGAGTCGCGTATTTAGAAACAAGCTGGGAATGTCCCAATGTATCTTCATACCTGTCGGTGATCGCAATTAAATAGAGTAAATTCGGATTTAAAAATGCTTCTTTCTCAGCCCCGTTCTCTTTAAAATCAAGATCTTGGCCCCTGAAAACCTTCCTGAAGCGCTGGTCCAGACGCATGAGCACCTCTCTGGCCAGCGAAATCTTTCGCTTTTCCCAGAATCCTCTTTCCCAGAATGAAACGATTCCATCTGTCCCCGTCCCCTCATGGGAAGAAAAGCGTTGAGAATGTCCTCTCTCTTCTAAAAATTCCTCTCTGGCTAGGCCCTTGAAGTCATCTGGATTGCCTGGAAAGCCCAGGGCAAGCTCAATCGGACTTGCTGAAGCCAAAGGAATGGATTCGTTATCGTTAGGAGGGAACAAAGGTTCGAAAAAACTCTGAATTTCTTTTCTCGATTCTTTGATTGGGCTCTGAACGTTGACCATTGATTCTCTTTTTTTTTGGCATTGGAATTAGTCGCAAAAGGTTCTAAAAAATTGAAAAAAATAGACTTGCCAACTCTCTTTTCGGGATATATAATGAATGCACTTATGGGAAAAGAAAAGCAAAAGAGCCAACTCGAAGAAGTCTTCGTCAAATACAAGCCCATTGTCACTTTTCGGGTGAAAAAATCATTGGGAGCGTATAATCCAGATTGCGATGATGTGGCGAATGAAATCATCACCAATGTCATCGAAAAAATAAAAAAAGGAGAGTTTAGAGGAGAATCTTCGGTTGGAACATTCATCTACACCATTACCAGTCGCAGGATCATTGATTACATCAGACAGAAAAGCAAAGTCCTGAAGCATGTCCCAGAGCCGGCTTCCTACCCTGATCCCCAGGAGCAAATCGAAAACAAGGAAAGAGCAGAAATGATTGCCGCAGCGATAAAAAAATTAAAACCTAAATACAGAGAGGTTTTGTACCTTTATTACTACAAAGAGTGCTCAAGGGAGGAAGTGGCTCAAAAACTAGGCATTTCTCCTCGGAGAGTGAGCGAACGCGTGAATTATTCCCAAAAACTTCTAAAAAAGTTGATAAAAACATGATTTTTTTCCATTTTTTGCGGTATTTTACGACTAAATTTATGAAGTTAATTTGAGAGGAAAAAGCCATGAGGAACTGTAAATTCGAAGAAATGATTGATGAGTACTTACTGAATCGGCTCACCGAGGATGAAAAAAGTACATTTGAAGAGCATTATTTTAACTGCCCTTCATGTTTTGAAAAAATGGTGGAACGGGATGAACTCGTTGCCGCCATTAAATATAAAGGCCAAGAAATATTCAAAGATGAGTATGTGTCCGAAGCAGCCAAGGGAGAAACCTGGTGGGAAAAAGTTACCTCTTTCCTCACTCCAAGGCAGTGGACAACTGTGGCAGTCTCAGCCGCTTTAGTCGCAGTCTTAGTATTCGGTGTTCTTCCCATGCTTAGGCCCACCTCCCCTCAGTTTTTCATTAATGACGATGCTGTGAGAGGGGGCAAAATAACACTTATTTCCCCTGTCTGGGAGTCAGAAACAGTCCCGGCAAAGTTCGAGTGGAAAAAGATGGGTGAAGATGTCGAATACAAAATCTACATCTATGACAACGGCAATGCGGTATGGGATGATGCCACAAAAGAAAATTTCATCTTCCTCCCTGAAAACATCAAAAAAACTCTGGCATCAGGAGAGAAATATTCTTGGCAGGTGAAGGCTTTCTCCACCGAAGGAACCCTGATTTCTGTCTCAAGCCGGGTCGAATTCAAGATTCACAATCCCGAATAAAACCTTCCCCCCCCCTCTTTATTCATATCCCTTTTGCTTTTTTTTAGTCTTCTTCGACTTTTTCCTCTTCGGTGTACATCCGCCCCCGACTCTCATCCTCAAATGCCAGGCAGCACATCAATCGGCCGCACAGGCCCGATATTTTTTTAGGATTGATGACTATCTGCTGCTTTTTAGCCTTCTGAATCGTCACGGGCTCAAAATTCTTCATGAAGCTGAAGCAACAGAGTGAGCGCCCGCAGACTCCCAGACCTCCAACCATTTTGGCTTCGTCTCGAACCCCCACCTGACGCATCTCAATCCGCATCTTGAACTCCTTGGCTAAATCTTTAACTAGCTGTCTGAAGTCAATACGGCCATCCGCCGTGTAATAAAAAATTCCCTTTTTTTCATTGAAAAAGTAACGAACCCTGACTAATTTCATCGGCAAATTTCTGCTCTTGATCCTTTTCAGACAAAAATCAAAGGCCTTCTTCTCTTTTTTCCTCAACCACTTGAATTTTTTCTTGTCCTCTTCCGTGGCCAGGCGTATAACATTCACGGCATCCTTGGCCGCTTTTTTATGAGAACAGACTTGGCTCGAATCGTCAATGACCACAACCAAATCTCCTCCCAACTCTGACTCAACAATACAGAGGTCTCCACGCTTCAACTCCTCTTTTCCTCTTTTCGCTCTGGATATCTTTCCAGAAATTTCAGATAGGACGCATACGATTTCAGGCATATTCCCATTCCTTAAAATTGGCAAAAAATGAGCTGACGAGCAGATTGACATTGAGGTTCTTATTCAGGCCATAAAGGGCATAATCTATCCTTTTCAGGCATCTGATCAGCCAATCCAGGCTCACCAGCTCTTCTGCCTTCCTGATTTTCTCCTCATAATCCGGGTTCATCAACAGGTCAACTTCGCTTTTTTCTTTGAGCAGCACCAAATCCCGGCAGAAGGACGAGAGCATCTCTAATATGTTCTCCCATTCTTCTTTCACCAGGGCTTTATACGAAAAGGCATAACGCCTTAAAAAGAGAGCAAAATTTTCCTTGTTGATGAGAGAGAGGAACAGCATCCAGGCCTGTTCTCGCCTCTCCTGGATATCTTCCCAATCCAAACTCAATGCCTGTTTGAGGTTTCCACGAACAAGACGAGAAATCACCCTGGCTTTGTCTTCCTCGTATCCTTTCTCCATCAGGATTTTTCGAATATTCTCTCTTGAGACTGGCGGAAAATTAAATATCTGACACCGAGACTTAATCGTCGACATGATGAGAAAAGGATTATGAGTCACAAGTATAACATAAGAAAAAAGAGGAGGTTCTTCCAGCACTTTCAAAAGAGAATTAGCGGCCTCTTCTGTCATCTTCTCGACATCTGTCACGATAAAGACTCTTTTCTTCCCGACCATAGGCTTCAGATAAGCTATCTTCCGAAGCATTCGCATCTGTTCAATCTTTATCGCGTTTCCTTCCGGCTGAATCACCATGACGTCAGGAAAATTACGTGCATTGATCCCTCTGCAGGACGCGCAGGTTTCACAGGCATCATCCCTTTTTCGCTCGCAGTTTATGGCTTTTGCCAGCACCAAGGCCATCTCTTCTTTCCCCACTCCCTCGGGACCACAAAACAGCATGGAGTTTGGAATCTTCTTTTTCTGCAGAGCTTTTCTCAGGATTTTTTTAACACGCTCATGTCCCCGGATATCTTTAAAAGCCATTGGCTATTGCCTCTATTCTGATGTTATCGGCTCAGTGTTCAAGATGTGCAGACTGGAGTCACACACCTTTAGCACATTCTTGCTTTTTTGATCTGAGCTATCCGATTACATCTCTCTCTCAACCAGGAATTTTGATCAAAATTGAATTTAATTCCTACAAGATCGGATCCTGGACAACTTTGAGTTTTTTTGTCGCGACCTCTTTCCCATCGACAATCAGTATCACGTTGAATTCACCAGGATCCGCTATGGAAGAGGATCTTGCCTGGGGCGGCTGGCCCTCTCTCCGTTCTACCCTCTTCCTCAAGTTCCAGAATACATTCTGGATACCTTTTCCCGTCGCTCCATTCCTTTCCTGTATCACTCCGCCTCCGAGATCTTTAACCACGAGCTTCACGGATTTTGCCGGCTGCTTGAGATAATAATAGATATTCGCACCGACTGGGGGATTATTCACCCGGGCGAATTCTCCGTACGTCGGGCCTCTTCTTTCGAGCATGTTCCACTTAATCGTTCTCTGTATATCAAAAAGGTAGGCTTCTTTTTCGAAAACTTCTTTCTTGAACTCTTTGAACGGGAAAATATCCGCGATATAGATGCCCCTTCCGTATGTCCCGATGGCTAAATCACGTTCTCTTTTCTGGATATCCAGGTCCATGATCAGCGTATCGGGCGCCGAAGAAGACATCTCGACCCATGTTTTCCCCCTATCCAGGGTGACAAAAAGGCCGTAATCAGTGGCCAGGTAGAGAACATCCGGATTATCCGGGTCTTCTTCGATGTCTCTCACCGGATTCATCATTCCCTGGCTCAGGTCTTCCCAGGTTTTTCCGAAATCTTGGGTGACAAAGATGTAGGAATTATCCTCGTTGTGTGTTCTGTATCCTGAGTAAGTGACATAGCAGGTCTTAATGTCATGGGCAGAAGGCTCGACTTTTGTGACCCATCTGTCATAGGGAATGCGCACGCCTTTAATCCCTCTCTTTGGATTTCCGTTCGTGTCATAGAAATTCATCGTAATATTTTTCCAGGTTTTGCCCCCATCCGTGCTCAGCTGCAGGTTTCCGTCATCAGTGCCGGCCCAGTACACTCCGGGCTCAACTGGAGACTCCTGGAATGTGTAGATTGTGCCATACTGAAGGTTCGTCAGTTTGGAAAGCTCGATCCTCTCCTGGTCATTCTTAGAGAGGTCAGGGCTGATGGTCACCCAGGTATCCCTGTCTCCCCGGCTCCTGGACATGTGCACGTGCTGGGAGCAGACATAGACAATCCCGGGATTATGGGGTGAAAGATGGATCGGTGAATCCCACTGATACCTTTGAGCTGGTTTTCCCGCCTCTCTTTCTTCTTGAGTGTTCCTTACCGAAAGTGAAATGATTTCTCCGGTCTTCAGATTCATCCGGTTTGACCGGCCGAACTGACTCTCAAAATAGATGTATTCTGGGTTCCACCAATCCCTCAGAACGTAATATCCGTCTCCGGAAGGAAGGTATGTCCAGTCCGCAGGAAAGACACCGTACTGATTCCTGTTCTGGGACGGGCCGATCCAGCAGCCGTTATCCTGAGTGCCGCCCATGACGTTATAGGGGACCTCGTTATCAACGGAGATGTCGTAAAACTGCTGGGCGCTGATCGTTTCTTTCTGGGACCAGTGTTTTCCTCCGTCCCAGGTCTCGCTGACGCCGCCGTCATTTCCATTGAGAATATGGTTTGAGTTGAGCGGGTCGATCCACATGCCGCGAGTGTCCACATGGCACCTATGACGCCCTGTCCAGGGGGCATTCCTGAATGTCTTTCCGCCGTCCTTGGAAAACGCGACTCGGACTTCTACGGTGTACAGTTTTTTATCATCATTGGGATCCACGTATATTCTTCCCGCATAGCCTGCTTCAATCTGATTAATCACGCTGCTTCCTCCGGTGATTTTGTATTCGGTCATCCTAGTCCATGATTCTCCCTGGTCCTCTGACCGGTATATGACTCCCGCCTTCTTCACCGGTTCCAGCAACACCAGAGCATCCGCGTAAATAAGCTGGAGAATGTGGCGATTTATGACCTGGTATCTTCCCTTTTTGTTCCCGAACTCACCGATTTTATCCTTGACTTCCTGGAACATGGACTGGAGGTCTTCCCTGTCTTTGTATGCTTTTTTTGCTTCAGTGTTGAACTTCCTCAGGTCTACACCCAGTTTGTCTATCATCCCTTCATCTTTTACCAGCTCACTGGCCTTTTGAGCCAATTCTTTTTCATCCTTGACTTTCTTTTCATCGAATTTCACCAGCGATTTAAGAGCCGGATTGACCTGGACCCTGTCAATATCCGTGACAGTGATCACATCGCCCTTGACCTCGATTCCTTCTGAATCCGCAAAGAGCATGGTCAGGACAAAACTGTTGATCCCCCGGCAGAGCTCATTGTATTCCCTGCCTTTCTTTAAAACCTTCTCGAACTCACCGATGCTTTCGATAATCTTCTCATTCTTCGAGAAAATCAACCTAGCTTTCTTGCTCAAGGCCGCCACATCAACACCTGCTCTTTGTTGGAATTCTCTGTCTTCGATAAGGTCATTCAGCTTGTCCACCAGGTCGGTCTCTTTTTCGAACTCCAAAGGCTCGAATTTGACCATTCTCTTGATCTGAGGATGAATCTTGAAATCTTTAAATTTATTCAAATAATAACCATCCCGGAAGACTCTCCCTCTTCTGAAAAGAGCTCTTCCATCTCTTTCGTCGAAACCCAAATTGACTTCCTCGTCCATCCGGACATAAACGATATTCGGATTCTTGGGATAGATGTCGAGGCCATTCCATCCGCTCTTGATATTCATCGGAAGCCCGTTTGTTAATTTCTTCCAGGTCTTCCCCCCGTCTGTAGTCTTGTAGAGATGGTTGTCCGGCTGACGGTCGATGTAGGTCCAGGTCCTCCTGTATGTCTTGTAAGCCGCGGCAATCACGATATCTGAATTGTTGGGATCGATAACAAAATCTCCGACTCCTCTGTCTTTGAGGTTGAGCACCTGTGTCCAGGTTTTCCCCCCATCGACTGTTTTATACAACCCCCGCTGGCAGTCCATCTTGTTGTCGTAGAGCTTTCCTTCCGCCGCCACGTACACGATATCCGGATTTTTATGGTCGACTTCAACTCTGGGGATGAAATAGCTCTGATCCAGGCCAATTTGTTTCCAGTTCTTTCCGGCGTCAGTGGATTTCCACATACCGTTTCCGTGAGCGCTGGAGCGGGCATGCAGCGGCTCGCCTGTCCCCGCATAAATGATGTTTGGGTCAGAGGGCGCCACTGCGAGATCCCCCATGCTCATGACTCCGTATTTGTCAAAAATGGGCTTAAAATGTATTCCTCCATCCTCTGTTTTCCAGATGCCTCCAGATGCTGTGGCCACGTAATAAGTCTGGCTCTGTCCCCTGGGGACCGCAAATGAGGTGATCCTCCCAGAGAAAGTGAACGGTCCAATGTGGCGCCAGCTGAACTTATCCAAATCTTTTGTGGATACAGGCGCATCCGCAAAGAGCAGCGAATGGCCCATAAAGCATAAAGCGAAAAATAAGCTCAGAATCACATTCCGTTTGCACTTTAGTTTTTTCATTTTTCCTCCTTTTTAATCATGCATGATCCCTCTTTCGAGGAATTTTTTGCCTTCTTTAAAGACTATTCTTAAAAACTTCCCCGTATAGGATTTATCTTCTTCTGCCACTTTTTCCGGGACGCCCTGAGCCACAATCCAGCCGCCTTCCTCACCACCCTCAGGACCTAAATCTATAATATAATCGCAATACTTAATAACATCAAGATTATGCTCGATGATGACAACTGTGTTCCCCAAACTCACCAGTTCCGAAAGAACTTCGAGCAGCATGTGAACATCATCAAAATGGAGTCCTGTGGTGGGCTCATCCAGAAGATAGAGGGCCTGGCCCGTATCCTTTCGACTCAGCTCTTTGGTCAGCTTGATTCGCTGCGCCTCCCCTCCTGAAAGAGTCGGAGCCGGTTGACCCAGCCTGATGTAGCCCAACCCGACTTTCTTCAATGTTCCCAGTTTCCTCTTTAAAACCGGCTGCGCTTTAAAATACTCATACGCTTCATCCACGGTCATCTCTAAATAATCCGAAATATTCTTGCCCTTATACTGGACGGCGAGCGTCTCGGTATTATACCGCTTGCCTTCGCAACGGTCGCACGTGACGAATACATCCGGCAGAAAATGCATCTCGATTTTTTTCACTCCCGCTCCCCGGCACTCTTCACACCTTCCTCCAGAAAGGTTAAAGCTGAATCGACTGGCCGTGTAGCCCCTTATTCTCGATTCTTGAGTCCGGGAAAAAAGCTGTCTCAAGGGTGTAAAGAGTCCTGTGTATGTGGCTGGATTAGACCGGGGTGTCCGACCGATCGGTTTCTGGTCCACAGAGACAACTTTATTGATCTGCTCAATCCCTAAGATATCCTCATGTTTTCCGGGCTTCTGTTTCGCCTTATAGAATAAGTTTAAAAGCTTTTTGTAGAGAATGTCGTAGACGAGTGTACTCTTTCCAGAGCCAGAAACTCCGGTCACGGCTGTCATAACAGAAAGAGGGATCCGGACATCAATATTTTTTAAGTTGTGCTCTGCAGCTTTTTTAACCTCAAGCCATCCGGATGGCTTTTTCCTCTTCGGGGGAACAGGAATGCTTTTTTCCTCCCTGAGGTATTGAGAGGTCAATGAGTCAGGAGAAGACAGCACAAGGTTTAAATTTCCTTCGGTCACTTTGAATCCACCCCCTTCCCCTGCACCCGGACCCAGATCCAGGATAAAATCAGCTGAGCGGATGGTCTGTTCATCGTGCTCGACAACGATCACTGAATTCCCCAGATCTCTTATGTCCTTCAAGAGAGAGATCAAACGCCGGTTATCTCTCTGGTGGAGACCGATAGTGGGCTCATCCAGGACATAAAGTATCCCTCTCAACCGAGAGCTGACCTGCGCGGCCAGGCGGATACGCCGTGCTTCTCCCCCGGAAAGGGATGCAGTTGTCCGGGAGAGCTGGATGTAGGGCATTCCCAATTCGACCATTACCTTAAGGCGGGAGAGAATCTCTTTGTTAATTCTTGAAGCTATCAGCTCTTCAGATGCGGAAAACTCGAAAGAAGGCAGCTCCTCCATCAATTTCCCTACAGGAAGCGAACTGAGATCATAGATATTCCTGCCCCCGATTTTCACGGCAAGGCTTTCCTTTTTCAATCGACTGCCTTCACACAAAGGACAGACATCCTCTGTCAGTTCCACTTCACCCCATTCACCCAGGACTGTTTTTAAGCCAAGGCCATGGCAACGCGGGCACGCTCCGTAAGGACTGTTGAAAGAAAAATTCCTGGGCTCCAGCTCTGGAAGACTGATTTCACAGTACGGGCAGAGCAGGCTCAATGAGTAATAATACTCTCGTCCTTCTTTGTTCAGCACCAGGAGGTCTCCCCCGGACATTTCCAGAGCTTTATCCACTGCTTCCTTCAGTCTTTCCCTTGAAGACTCTGAGACGCGGACCTCATCAATCAGAAGGTCAATGTTATGCTTTTTTGTCTTTTCCAAGAGGATTTCTTCCTCGAGTTCCTTGAGCTCACCATCCACACGGACACGAAGAAAACCTTTCTTTCTCAACCTGTCAAACAGACGCTGGTATTCGCCCTTCCGTCCTTTGACCACAGGAGAAAGGAGTGTCACTTTTTCACCGGAGAGGGATCGCGTGATTCTGTTTAAAATCTGCTGAGGAGTCTGAGAGCTGATCCGCCTCCCACATCGAGGGCAATGAGGAGTTCCCACCCGGGCAAAAAGGAGTCTGAAGAAATCATAAACCTCTGTGACAGTCCCCACCGTGGACCGCGGATGAGATGAAATCGTCCTCTGGTCGATTGAGATGGAGGGAGAAATCCCCTCGATGGACTCCATTTCCGGTTTTTCCATCTGTTCAATATACTGGCGCGCATAAGCGGAGAGGCACTCGATGTACCGCCTCTGTCCTTCCGCATAAAGGGTATCAAAAGCCAGTGAAGATTTACCGGAGCCACTCGGTCCAGTGATAACGATCAATTTATTTCGAGGCAGTCTCACGTCCACCTTTTTAAGATTGTGTTGAGCGGCCTTTTTCACACGAATCTCTTTCAACATGACGTCTCATTTTATCAGGTAAGGGTTCACATCTCAACATTCGACATTTGTTTTCCGAATTAGGGGTCAGGGCTCGACATTCGACATTTCTCAAAAGTCCATCCATTAGCAGAATTTTACTTTGATGCTGAATGAGGAAAAAAGCGTTGATATTAATAATGTCGAATGTTTAGCCCTGACCCCATTTTTCATTGACCCCCTGCCTCTAAAAATAATAACATAGGGAGGAACAATGGATAATTTGGATTGAAGCGAATGCCCAAAGAGGAAAACTTAGCCAAATCCCTGGAAACCCTGAAGGAAATCGGCGTCAAAAACGAGTCAATTCGCGCCATAAAGCATCTCCCAGCCCAGGAAGGACAGTACCGCGAGTATCCTCCAGATGTCCATCCAGCACTGGTTGACGCCTTTAAAGACAAGGGATTTTCCCGGCTCTATTCCCACCAGCACAGCACCTGGGAACAGCTCAAAAAAGGAAAAAACGTTGCAATTGTCACTCCCACAGCTTCCGGAAAAACGCTCTGCTATAACCTTCCGGTTCTGGACGCTATCCTGCAGAATCCCTCAGCACGGGCGATTTACCTCTTTCCCACCAAAGCCCTGTCCCAGGATCAAAGGGCTGAACTCGATGGAACAATCAAGCTTCTCCCAGAAGAAATCAGGATCTTCACCTATGATGGCGACACTCCCCAGGATGCACGAAAAGCCATACGAGCGAGAGGACACATCATCTTGACCAATCCCGACATGCTGCACACAGGGATTCTTCCCCATCACACAAAATGGATCAAACTCTTTGAAAACTTAAAATACATCGTCATCGACGAGCTCCACAACTACCGTGGCATTTTCGGCAGTCATCTGGCTAACGTCCTGCGCCGGTTGAAGAGAATCTCTCAGTTTTACGGCACTCATCCCCAATTCATCCTCTGCACAGCCACCATCGCGAATCCTCTGGAAATGGCAGAAAGGATGACTGAAGAATCCGTCTCTCTTGTGGATAATAACGGAGCCCCTCGAGGAGAAAAATACTTCATCTTCTACAACCCTCCTGTGGTGAATAAACACCTGGGAATCCGCCGTTCCTATGTCAATGAATCCAGACGGGTCTCTTCTCTTTTTATCAAAAACGACCTCCAAACTATTGTCTTTGCACCAAGCCGACTCATCACAGAGGTGCTGGTGACTTATCTCAAAGAGGACATCGAAAAAACAGTCAAGGACGAAGGCCTGATCCGCGGCTACAGGGGCGGTTATCTCCCCTTGAAGAGACGAGAGATCGAGAAAGAGCTGAGAGAAGGAAAAATAAAGGGCGTTGTCTCCACCAATGCCCTGGAGCTGGGCATTGATATCGGGAGCCTGGATATCGCTGTGCTCGCCAGTTATCCAGGTACGATTTCCAGCACCTGGCAGAGAGCGGGCCGTGCGGGCCGGAAAACAGGAAAATCTGCCGCCATCCTGGTGGCCTCCAGCTCTCCCCTGGACCAATTCATCGTCAATTACCCGGATTACTTTTTCTCAAAAAATCCCGAAAAGGCACTGATTAATCCCGATAACCTCTCCATCCTTGTCAGCCATATCGAATGTGCAACTTTTGAGCTGCCCTTTCAGGATAGAGAAAAATTCGGCCGCGTGAAAATCGACGATATTCTCAAATTCCTGGAGGAGGAGAAACTCGTTCATCACTCGAAAGATAAATGGTTCTGGACATCAGATGCCTACCCCGCAGACGGAGTCAGCCTGAGAAGTATCAGTTCAGACAACTTCGTCGTCGTGGACACGAGTCAAAAAGCTAAAGCCGTGGCTGAAGTCGATTTTTCATCCGCGCTCACCACGCTTCATCCGAAAGCGATTTACATGTGCGAAGGTGAACAGTATTTTGTGGAAAAGCTCGATTACAACCAAAGAAAGGCCTACGTTAAAAAAACCGACGTCGATTATTTCACAGACGCCATTGACTACACCAAAATCAAGGTCCTCGATGTCTTCGATAAGAACACCCTTGAAAAATGTTCCCTTTCTCATGGAGAGGTGCATGTGGCCACACAAGTTGTCGGCTTCAAGAAAATCAAATTCCACACCTCTGAAAATGTGGGGGCTGGAGACCTCAGCCTTCCTCAAAACGAGATGCACACAACATCATACTGGCTGACCATCCCCGCAGAGACTTTTCAGGCCTTGCCCTTCTCATCAGAACAGAAGATAAACGGACTGTATGGGCTGGCTTACCTCCTCCACCATGTCTCTCCCCTGTTTATGATGTGCGACCTTCATGACGTCGGGGTGTCTATCGGCGACAACTCCACAGGAAAGTCCGTTCCCCCACGAGACATTCGCCTGAAAATTTCTCCGGATGAGAGCCTGCAGGATTTCTCCGACGTCGCGTTTGAGCCGAATATCTTTATTTATGACAACTTCCCAGGGGGGATAGGGTTGAGCCCTTCTCTCTTTGACCTTGAAAAGAGGCTTCTGGAACACGCCCAGAAGACGATAGACGCCTGCCCCTGTCAAGAAGGATGTCCCTCGTGTGTCGGCCCGACCAAAGAAAGCGGCAGACAATCCAAGCAGGTGGCACAGGAAATTCTGAAAAGCCTTCTAGGAACAGTGTGAAAAGCCAGAAGGGGTTAAAAAACAACCAAATGCCAGAATCCCAGTTTTCTTTTATTGTCATTTGACAGATTCCTCTCCAAGCTCTGAACATCCTGTATTCCCGCACAAGATTCCCCCGCAGATGTTTGATTATAATAAGGAGAATTGAGAATAGGTCTTTAGAATTTTAGAGAGAATTTATCTTTGCGAGTGCCTTTTCCTCCCCCATGATAACCAGAATATCACTGTCCTTTATGACAAAATCTGCCAGGGGGACAAAAGTCATTTTTTCAGGAATGATCTCCTTGATAGCTAAAACCTGAATCCCGTACTTATTTCTTAAATCAAGGTCTCTCAAGGATTTGCCGATAAACTTTTCTGGCGGCGCAATCTCCTGGATTCCGATATCGGAAGTCAGTGGCAGGTACTCCAGTATGTTGGGGCAGCTCAATTTGAGGGCCGTTCTGACGGCCATGTCTTTTTCTGGATAAATGACCTCGGTGGCTCCCACGGCGTCTAAAATCTTGGCATGGTCTTCAGTCAAGGCTTTGGCCAATATCCGCGGGGCGCCCATCTCATGCAGGTAAAGCACAGTGAGGATGGAAGCTTCCATTTCCGGACCCAAGCTGACGATGACCACATCCACATCTTGAATCCCCAGAGCCTGAAGGTTTTCCTTAACCGCCGCATCCATATGCACCGCATGAGAGACAAAGGTCTTGACCTCTTCTACCTTTTCCTTATCCACATCCACTGCCAATACTTCATTCTTCTTCTCGTACAGAGTCTTGGCCACGTTGTACCCGAAACTCCCGAGACCGATGACTGCGAATTTCATATTCAAAACTCCTTCACTGATTCTATCCTATCATCACACTTTCTTCAACATACTCATATTTCCCGAAGGCTCTCTGGCGGCTAAATGCATACAGCAGAGTCAAAGGTCCAATCCTCCCGATGTACATAGTCAGGATCACAACAATCTTACCCACAGAGGTGAGTTTGGGAGTCAATCCCAGTGACAGACCGACCGTGCTGAACGCCGAAAAAACTTCAAAAATCACATCCTTCATGCTGGCCCAGGGATGAGCAATCAGGAGGATGAATGAAGAAAGAAAAATGATACCAACAGCCAGAGTCACGACCGTAAATGCCTTTGTGATCGATGGCATCGGTAACGTTCTTCGAAAAAGATTGACTGAATCCCTGGCCGCTATTTTCGACTTGAGGAAAGCGAATATCACTCCCGTGGTGCTGGTCTTCACACCGCCGCCTGTTGAGCCCGAAGAGGCTCCGATGAACATCAGTATGATCAAGAGAAAAGCCGCGGCGAAGCTCAAAGAATTCAGGTTCATGGTGTTGAAGCCCGCGGTCCGTGGAGTAACTACCTGAAAAAGAGAGGAGAATATCTTTTCCTTTAAGGAGAACGCCTTCAACGAATGATTCCATTCTATCGCCAGAAAAAAGACAAAAGAGAAAAAGATGAGCACAGAAGTCATGGTCAGGACTAGCTTTGTATGGAGAGAAACTTTGGTTTTTCTTTTTTGAAAAAGTCCCGAAAAAATATCTTTCGTCTCATGAAGGACCAGAAATCCCAAGCCCCCAAAAACGATGAGCACAAAAAGAGTGATATTTATCCAGGTATCTCCTCTGTATGAGAGGAAGCTATCGCTGAAAAGCGAAAAACCGGCATTACAAAATGCCGATATGGAATGAAAGACCGAATGAGAGAGCGCCTGAGGCCAGGGAAAATCTTTCTGCCAGCGAAGGAAAAGCGAAATCGTCCCCGCTGCCTCGAAAAGCAACGCATAGAGGAATATGCTTCTAATAAGAGATTTCACATTTCTTGGCGCACGATGATGAAATCCTTCTTGAATGATGATTCTGTCCTTGATCGATATCCTTTTGCCAGCAACCAGTAAGATAAGGGTGGAGAACGTCATGATTCCCAACCCCCCCAGCTGAAACAAGATGAGGATGACAATCTGGCCGAAAGGGGTGAAATAAGTGGCTGTATCCTGGACTATGAGACCGGTCACACAGACGCCCGAGGTAGCCGTAAACAGAGCATCCACAAAAGAAATATGGCCGGATTTTGTGCTGAAAGGAAGGAGAAGGAGGATTGTCCCGACAAGGATAGCCACAATAAAACTGACAGCCAGGACTTGAGCGGGTTGAAATCTTCTTTCTCCCTTAACATCTCTTTTCATGGTTCACTCAGACTCTTGCTCCAGGATTAAAATCAAATCTATTACTTCATCTGATAATTGTCAAATGGAGTCAGACTATTACAGAAGCATCCCCAAAACCATGATAGCAAGATGTGCCTTAGATCAGGCTGAGCGCATCGAAAACACGCAGGCTTGGCCCCAGCGAGTCAAAGTCTGCTCGGTTTCAGGCTGCGCTCTCCTCTCCTACGGAGAGGAACCGTGCCCGCTCCGCCTTCAAACGGTTTTCTCAGCACTCAGCCTGATCTTTTCTGAGACTTTACACTTGCTTTGTCCGTAACGTAAAAAGGATGCTTATCACTGCTACCCCCAGTTTGACTTTCCAACGGGCATATGCTACTTTTTTTCTTCAGGCATATGAATGTTATAAATCTCATCGTTGGGGCCAGTTTGGTTGTTAAACTGGTTCTACTCATCCTCATTTTCTTCTCGGTCTTTTCATGGGCGGTTATTTTTTTTAAAAGAAAAACGATGAAAACCGCTTCCTTTCAATCCCAAAAATTTCTCAAAGTTTTCCGCCGGAGCAGTGACTTATCCGAGGTGAACAAAGCGTCCAAAATATACCGGAATAGCCCTATCGCGGCTCTCTTCCATGCTGGATACAAAGAACTGGCGCACACAACCAAATCCAACAGGGGAGTTTTATCCCCAGAGGGACTGGAAAGTATTAACCGAACTTTGTCAAGAGCGTCAAACCAGGAAATTTCTAAATTGGAAAACATGATGAACTTCCTCGCCACAACAGGAAGTGTGACTCCTTTTATCGGCCTCTTTGGAACAGTCTGGGGAATCATGGATGCCTTCTTGAATATTGAAGTCCAGAGATCAGCCAGCCTCGTGACGGTTGCTCCTGGAATTGCAGAAGCCCTCATTGCCACAGCATTGGGGCTCTTTGCCGCGATTCCGGCGGTCATTGCCTACAACTACTACCTTCACCGAATAAAAGATACAATCACTGAAATAGAGGATTTCTCCCTTGAATTCTTAAGCATCGCGGAAAAACTCTATGGCTCTTAAAACATCTCCTCTTCGAAGGCGACAGCTCGGGACATCTCTCTCCGAGATAAATGTCACTCCATTTGTCGATGTCATGCTCGTTCTCCTGATTATCTTTATGGTGACAGCCCCCATGATGCAGTCAGGAATCGGGATCAACCTTCCGCAGGCGGAAACAGAATCCGCTCCCGCAGAAGAAGGATTAACCCTGACTATCACCGAGGACAAATACATACACATGGAAAACTCTGTCATTAACCAATTTCTGCTGGAACAGAAATTGAGAGAATATTTCTACGGGAAAGAGAAAAAAATCGTGTTTATTAGAGGGGACGAGAATCTTCCCTTTGGATTCGTCATGCGTATTCTCGATATCACCAAAAAAGCCGGCATCGAACAAGTCGGCCTCGTCACAAGACCGTGGGAACCCGAAGAAAAAGAGTAAAATGACTGCAATCGCAAGAAGCAATGCGGCATTCAAGAGAGCTGTCTTTATTTCTTTCACGGCTCATCTAGCCATCTTCCTTCTCGCTGTAATTTCCCCCCGACTGCCAAAACCCCCAAGGAAGGGAATGATTCACTACGTGAATGTCGTGTCATTCCCCGGCGGAGGAGGCCCTGCCGGAGGCGGAGGAGGAGAAGAAAACATCGCAGAAACACCTCTTCCCAAAAGGGAAACTCTCAGAGACTTAACCACACAACAAAAAGTCCAGCAAGAGCCGGATACGACATTCAGACATCCAGTGGATAAGCCAAAAAAGGAGACCAAGCCAAAAACAGAGAAAAAGGTCTCGATTCAAAAACCTCAACCCGTGACGAAAAAAACACCACCCGACGCAAGCGCTAAGGAAAGCTCTGATAAAGCCCCGGGAAAAGGGCCTGGCACAGGAAGCGGTGTAAGGATCGGAGGTGGCGGTTCAGGGACTGGCGGATCCGGCAGCGGTTCTGGAGCAGGCTCTGGGTCAGCTTTTTCCTCACAGATCGGCCTGTCAAACTTTCCCTTCACCTATTACCTTCAAAACATCATCAATCGGGTCTCAGGGAACTGGTTTACCTCTCTCGTCGATCCGGGAATCACAGGAAGTTTCCAGGTAACTGTCCATTTCCGAATCCAAAAAAATGGTCAGGTTTCAGATTTAAAAGTCCAAGAAACGAGCGGTATTCGGTCCCTCGATATGTCAGCTCTCCGTGCGATCCAGTCATCAACTCCTTTTCCTCCCCTGCCAAGAGCCTACGAGGAAGATTATCTCGGGATTTACTTGATATTCGAGCACTCCAAATGAAAAAAAACCTGGTCTTTCTAAGCGTAATCCTCATTGTTTATGGTGGTCTACTCGTTTTTCCTCAGCAGGAAGTCGTCATAAGCATTAAAGATGGTATGCCTGTCATTCCCCTGGCTCTTCCTGAATTCATCGCTCAGAGTTCCTCTCAGGAGATTCGAACTTTTGGAAAGGACCTGCACCAAATCATTTCTGACGATCTCAATTATAGTCGTGTTTTCCAGCTCCTGCCCAAGAGTCATTACAGTTACATAAGGGCCTTGAATCCGAAAAAAATTTTCTTCAAAGACTGGGAATCCATCCAGGCGACACTTCTCCTCGTCGGCATACTTTCCGAGAGTGAAAGTAAAGATTTCCTTTTCGAGGGCAAAATCTATGATGTCAAGAGTGGACGATTCATTTTTGGTAAACGATACCAATCAGCCAAATCCCTCCTCCGCTTAGTGGCTCATAAGATGGCGGATGAGGTTATGAAGATCTATGGAGAAAGGCCCATCTTCACATCTAAAATCGTCTTTATATCTGACAGGGACGGAAACGATGAGCTCTACATGATGGATTATGACGGCCAGAACCAAACACGGTTGACCTTCAATAGAATCATAGACTACATGCCTGCCTGGTCTGCGGATGGAAAAAAAATCGCTTATACTTCGTATAGGGGGATTGAAGCCGGATTGTACATCTACAACCCGTACGAAGGAACCAGAAAAGAAGTGATGACCGAGGGAACGAATTTTGCCTCTGCCTTTTCTCCTGATGGAAAAAAACTGGCTTTCTGTTCAACTCGGGAAGAGGGAAATTCAGAAATCTATGTGGCAAACAGCGACGGCACCAGGGTAAAAAGAGTGACCTTCAACAATGCCATCGACACATCACCTTCCTGGTCTCCCAACAGCCGGGAAATTGCCTTCACTTCTGATAGAGGGGGAACGCCTCAAATCTACATCATGGATGCGGAGGGCTCCAATGTCCGAAGGGCAAGCTTTGGAGGAAGTTACCATGATGCCCCTGCCTGGTCTCCTGCAGGAGACCAGATTGCTTATGTCTCCCGTGTGGACCAAATATTCGATATATATGTTCTGAATCTCAGGACGAACAAAATCAATAAGCTAACAGAGAGCAATGCACGCAACGAATCTCCCAGTTGGTCGCCTGACGGACGGCATCTCATTTTCTCCTCGAATCTCAGCGGGACGATCCAGCTCTACACAATTGACTATGATGGTCTCCACCTGAAACGTCTCACATCTCAGGGAAGCAATAAACTTCCCGATTGGTCTCGATAATTAAATTGGTGGGTTTTCATCTCTTAATACTCCGGATTATTGAGGAATTTATGCGTTCTGCCCCGAGTTTATCAGTAAAGCCAGAAGAAAGTTCTTTGCGAACATGTTGACATAGAACCTTTTTGATTGTATAAGATAAGGAGATAAAAAAAGGCTCCCCTGATAAGGCCAGGAGAGCATAAAATTAAATCAAAGGAGTTCAAATGAAAAAAATTACTATCTATTCATTGGCTATTCTACTTGTTTTTTCCTTCATGGTCACATGCAAGAAAAAAGTAGAAGAAGCTCCTCCTCCTCCTCCTCCAGAACCTGTGCAAGAAGAACAGCCTGTGGTTGAAGAACAGCCGGTGGTTGAAGAAGTTGTGGAAGAGCCTGTTGTCGAGGAACCAGAGCTCACCGAGGAAGAAATCTTCATGCAAAAAAATATTGATGAAATGAACGCAGAAGCTCCTTTGCAGATGATCCACTTCGACTTCGACAAGTACTTTATCAGGGATGACGCCAAACCTGTTCTGGAAGCCAATGCGGAATGGCTCCAAAAATTCGATGCCATTGCGATCGTTATCGAAGGCCACTGTGACGAAAGAGGAACAGAAGAATACAACCTTGCACTTGGAGAGAAAAGAGCCAAAAGCACTCTTGATTATCTTGTATCTCTTGGTATTTCCATGGACAGAATAAAGATCATTTCCTATGGAAAGAGCCAACCCATTGACACCGAGCACAACGAAGATGCCTGGCAGAAAAACAGGAGAGCTCAGTTCAAGATAATTGGAAAGTAGTATATGAGCAAAAGGCTTATCGGGATATCTCTTATCCTGATTTTGCCTCTCATTTGCGCGGGATCAGGCCAGAGACAGAAAACCTACGAATTAATCTATAAAGATGTTCAACTCCTCAGACAGCAATTCCAACAGCTGAAGAAACAGATTGAAAAGAATACCGAAGATATAAATTTCATCAAGGAACAGCTCACGGAACTTCTGAAGCTGGCCAAACTCCTGCAATCAGAACAGGCTAGTTTCAAGCAGGAACAGAGAAAAATCCCGGCTCAGTCTCAAATTTTTCTCGAAAAATTAGAGACTATGAACCTTCAACTCATTAAACTTTCTGAAGAACTCATTGAAATAAAAAGGGGTTCTCAAGCCCCCTCAGAAAAACCTGCACAAGAAACAACCCCTCAGCAAAAAGAATCTCCCCCGCCTGAAAAAAAGGCAGAAGAGGAAAACAAGGTAGAACAGCTCGAGGAAGAGACTCCCACCACTCCTTCAGCCCGCCTGTCCCCGGCAGAAGTGTTCAACATGGCTTACTCCGACTACAGAAACGGAAATTTTGAATTGGCTGTAGACGGATTCAAGATGTACATAGAACAATTCCCTGAAAGTCCCCTGGTTGATGACTCTCTGTATTGGATTGGGGAGTGTTACTTCAGCCAGGAAAAACATGATGAAGCCATCGAGCAGTTTAACGAAATGATTCTGAACTATCCCCGGGGAGATAAAATCCCTGCAGCTTATCTTAAAAAGGGACTCAGTCTGGCCGAACTCGGGAAAAAAGAGGAGGCGCTGTCTGTTTTTAAACTTCTAGTGAGCAAATTTCCTCTTGAAGAAGAAACAAAAATCGCCCAACACAAAATCAAGGAGTTGAAGTCAGAAAATGCGTGATATTAACAGTCTCAATAAAGTCATCTTAATCGGCCGCCTCGGCCAAAATCCTGAGTTGAGATACCTTCCTCAGACTGAAAGGGCTGTGGCAAAATTCTCTCTGGCCACGAATGAACGTTACTTTAATCCGAGCACAAATGAATCCGATGTTCGCGCTGAGTGGCACCGCATCGTAACATGGGGAAAACTGGCTGAATTCTGTGAAAAATACTTGAACCAGGGAAAACAAATATACCTGGAGGGAAAACTGAGAACCCGAACATGGCAAGATAGGGAGGGAAACAAAAGGTCGACGACTGAGATCGAAGCCCAAAATATCATTCTTCTCGGTAAGAAAGGGGAATTTGAAGAAAGACCGCATGAAGAGCCAGAATCCGCCCCCTCGAAGACTTCTGAAGGGGATGCTTCATCGTCAGATAAAGAGTGGGAAGACGAAGACGAAGTTCCTTTTTAATTTCGCCTGTTTAAAATTAATCATATATTTCTCTGGATGGATGGCTCAAAGCTCAACCATCCTTCAATCAGCGACTATTCCCTCTGGACACAACTCCGCATATTTCATCCGGCTTGAGGGAGAGAGTCAAAAAAACTGATTTGACTGGGGTGTCGCCCAAGAAATAAGAGTCACAATGAATTCCTGGAAAGAAAAGGATAATGATCACGAATCTATAAAAGATGAGGAGTACCCATGCCCTTAGAAAAAAATAAAGATTTTGAAAATTTCAAAAAGGAAATCAAGGAGGATATTCGTCCCTGGGGAAAATTTCGTTCTTTCCCTCATAAACAGGCGAACAGTATTAAAATCATTACGGTTAATCCAGGCGCAGCTCTTTCTCTCCAGTATCACCAAAACCGCAGTGAATTTTGGGTTGTGCTGGACAAAGGTTTAGAGGTTACAGCCGGAGAGAGAATCTGGCAACCGGAAAAAAATGAAGAAATCTTTATCTCCCGTGAAACTCCTCATCGTCTCCGGTGTGTCGGTCCGGAAAGGGCTAGAGTGATGGAAATTTGGATTGGCAATTCTGATGAATCAGATATTGTCCGCCTGCAAGACGAGTATGGAAGATCATAAACAAAATGGGGACGTTCCCCAAGGTGCCACTTTAGCCTACTTAGTCCATCTCCAATGCATTATCTTTTTAAAAGACAAGTCAAAAAAGAGGAATGAATGATCTAGGGTGGTACCTTGGGGAACGTCCCCCTAATTTATTTCTTTAAGTTCTGGACGATCTGAGGAAGAACTCTCCCAGCCTCTTCATGTATCACTGCATCCGCGAGATGGTCCATCGGCGTTCTCTCTTTATTTATTATTGCCAAGAAGGCCTCTTTCTGTTTCACTGAGGCTGGAATCTCAGCGGCCGGATGAACAACCAGAGAACTTCCCACGACGAGGAGAAAATCGCATCTCTCTGTCTCTTGAAAAGCGGCGCGGAGAACTTGAGGATCCAGAGATTCACCAAAAAAAACAACGGCCGGCCTGAGGTTTCCTTGACACTCGGTACAGAGCGGAGGACATCTATCCTTCAATAGAGCGTAGGCTTCTTCCATGGAATACTCCTGTGAACAATTCATGCAAAAAATGACCTTTGTCGTCCCGTGAAGCTCAATGACAGAAGAGGAACCCGCCTCCTGATGAAGCCCATCAATATTCTGAGTAATGACAGTTCTCAAGTTTCCGTAGGTCTCCATTTCAGCCAGGGCCTGGTGTCCTGTGCCGGGCTTGGCTTTCTTGAGAAGGGGATAGCGAACCTCCCGAAAGAAATTCCAATAATAAGACGGATCTTGAAGGAAATAGCTTATGTTTGCGTATAAACTGGGATCATATTTTTTCCACAATCCATCGGTCCCCCTGTAGGTTGGAATCCCACATTCTGCAGAAATCCCTGCTCCCGTAAAGGCCACAACATACTCGGAATCTTTAATTCCTGACGAAATGGATTCTAGAGCATCACTCATTGTCTGTGCCCGATGAAAGAGTCCTCCGACTTCTCGACGGTTCATGCCCATGATAGCAACGCTTCCTCAGAGATGCAAAGAAATAAATAAATGAAAAAAATATTTACATCTGCAAAAAATATTTACACAAAATCCAACGATTCAGATTAGAGAACGGATAGGGAAACTCTAATTTTATCCATAACATTGGCACGTTTTTTGCATTAATGAAATCGGGAGAAAAAAAATGCAAACCGTTCAGGATGCAAGTCTTCAAAGGCAAATCGACGAAGCACTAAAAAGAGCCAAAGTGAAGAGAGCGATTTATTTCTATGACGAATCAGGGTATAAGAGATTAATAGGGGTGTTCGATAAAAAAAAGGCCGCTGAAGTCAAGAAATACTATCGGGACAGAAAATTAATCAATCGCTTGACTGAATTCGAAATCAGAACAACCGAACCAGATAGCAACTTTGGATGATTGATTGTTCATCCCGCACTGATTTATCGGTGTTTTCTCGAAGCTAAGAACACCGATATCAAAGTGGAAAAAATCCTCCGACCCATTCATAAAACCACTCATTGAAAAACAATACCTCTAGTCTTTAGTTATCTTCCATTTTGCGTGAGTTAGATGCAACTTAGATAACTCGGGAGAGTATTCAGGGATGTTAAAGCGACATCGGAAGATTTAGCCTTTCCGAGTCGACCTCAAGGGAACCCGACGGAGTCGGGCCCGAGGGCTGTTTGAGCACGATAGTATACATCGGGCGGTAGTGAGTATGGCTGAGAGATATCCGAGCGTGAGATATGATAAATGCGCGGAGTTCCGCAGGGCCGAGAAGGTTGACGAGGGAATGGCGTGAAAAATCTGACTGGAGCAAAGACATCCCTGAATGCTATCTAATCATATCCACACAATAAAGAAGAGAACCTAATCTTCTCACTGTTTCGAAATGAACAAGGTTCCCCCTTCGAGGATTTCAAGAATCCATGCGACTCAAGGGCCTCGGATATCTCAGGCAATAACCATTTTTGCTTTTCAAACAGAAATCAAGACGATTGGCAATGAGGGATGAAAACTATGGCTTCCCCTTGGGACTTAGGAGAAGAATGAAAAAATCTAGATAACTTTTCCTGTCAGGAACGCGTTTGGATGTTTAACCAGTATTTTCTCGATGATAAACTCTTCGATTTCTTGAGCTGTCTTTAAAACCATCGCTTCCCGGACAACTCTTTTCACGGTTTTGAACTCGACTGAACGCAACGCTTTTTTTATTTTGGGGATAAAAATCGGGTTCATGCTGAAATTCTTCAATCCAAAGCCAAGCAAGGCAATAGCCGAAAGTGGATCTGCAGCCATCTCACCACAGACAGCCACATCCTTCCCCCCTCTATGGGCAGTCTCAATAATAAATTTAACCAGCCTCAGTATCGAAGGATGGAGAGGCTTATACAAATAGGAAACAAACTCATTGGAACGGTCAACTGCCAAGTAATACTGAATCAAATCATTGGTTCCAATACTGAGATAATCCACTTCCTTCACCAACAGATCTGTCATCGCCGCTGCTGCAGGCACTTCTATCATAACTCCTAAAGGAATATTTTCATTGAATTTTTGGCGCTTTAATCTGAGTTCCTCCTTGACTTCTTCTAAAATCATCTTGATTTCTACGACTTCTTCGATTTCCGTTATCATGGGAATGAGAATTCGGACATTTCCAAGAGCACTCGCCCTCAATATAGCTCTAAGCTGAGTTTTAAAAAGGTCAGTATCACGCAATGAAAACCGGATAGCTCTCAAACCGAGAGCAGGATTTGGCTCCTTCTCAATTTTCAATTGGGGCAAGCTCTTCTCACCCCCAATATCGATAGTTCGTATGTAAACTGGAAAAGGAGAGGCTTTTCTTGCAATCTGAGAATAAATTGAATAATGGTCCTCTTCTGAAGGAAGAGAAATACTCTGGAGATAGATAAATTCAGACCGGAATAAACCAACTCCCTCTGCACCGAGAGAAATCGCAGGTGTCACCTCTTCAGGAAGCTCAATATTGGCCAAAGGAAAAAACCGGAAGTTATCCAAGGTCGAAGACTTTAATTTTGCAGTTTTTTTAAGCTCCTTTCGGTAATCGTCATATTTTTCCTTTTTATCGAAAAATTCCTTCCTTATAGCCAAAGGAGGATTGACAATAACCTCCCCGTCTGTTCCATCGACGATGATATAATCTCCGTTTTTAACTCTCTGAGAAATATTGCGCAGGGCAAGCACGGCGGGGATGTTTAAAGAACGTGCCAGAATAGCGGTATGGGATGTCTGTCCCCCCATATCAATAGCCACAGCCAAGACATTCCCCCTACTCAATTTTAAAGCCGCTTCTGAAGGGAGGAGGTCATGAGCCACTAAAATCTTTTCTCCACCATCATCCTTTTTCTTTCTATCCGGGCTCTCAAGATTTCTGTAAATTTTAGTGAGCACATCTGTTATATCTGACTCTCTCTGTCTGAAATATTCATCACTGATGGATTCAAAAAGCCGTTTGTATTTCTCATGAATACGGGAAAGAGCCCATTCGGCTCTGCAGCTATCTTCTCTGATGATTTTTTCAAGGCCTAAACACATCGATTTATCTTCGAGCATGAGCAAATGGGCCTCCAGGATAAAGGAATGCTCTTCTCCCACCTTCTTCTTGATCTGTTCTTTAATTCGTGTCAGCTGAGATTTGGTCCTCTCTCTCGCCTTGTTCAGTCTTTCCAGTTCCTGCTCAACCTGATGTTCCGGTATGGTTTCCTTCCGCTCTGTAAAAATGACTCTTTCTGTGAGCAAAACTTCTCCTATAGCAATTCCGGGAGAAACTCCGATTCCTCTCAGTCTGAAATATTCCATGAAATAATTACTCTTTCTCTAGAAATTTGCTGTTTATGAGCTCAACAAGGGCTCTGAGCGCTCTATCTTCATCCTGTCCGGATACTTTTATGACGATTTCAGTTCCCTGAACAGCCGCTAAAGTCAGGATCCCCAAGATACTCTTCCCATCAATTTCATTTCCATTCTTCTCAATCCTGACAGAGGAACTAAACCGGTTAGCCATATTAACAAATTTAACTGCCGCCCTTGCGTGCATGCCCAATTTATTCTTGATGGTGATTTTTTTCTTAAGCATGAATTTTGGTGCGATTAGTGCTTGGAGCTTAGCAGCGCGCTAGCGAGATGGATGTTCTTTTTGCCCTGTTCGTAAACCTTCTTTGCCACTTCTCTCAAATTATTGCTTCTCTGGAGAGAGACAAATTTAATCAACATAGGGAGATTAACCCCTGTAATAATCTCAACCTGGTCATCCTTTAAAAAGGAGAAACTCAAATTTGAAGCCGTCCCTCCAAACATATCTGTAAAAATCACGACTCCATTTTTCTGGTCAATATTCTTCAAGCTCTGACTAATTTTCTTTTTTGATTCCTCCACATCATCATACCAACCGATCGAAATGGCTTCTATGTTGACGGCCTCCCCGATGATAATGGTTAGAGCATTCAACAATTCTTCGGCTAATTTCCCGTGGGATACAATAAGTCCTCCGATCATTGTCTCTATCCTTTAAATTGTATACAGGTCATTTTCTTCAGAGAATCAATTCCAAAATCACTGCCCTAGGTATTTTACCATTTAACACTTTGAATCTTAAGTTTTTTTCAAGAAAAGAAGAAAAGGGGACAGGCCCCTTTTTTCTTCTCATTTTCTTAACGGCATCAAAAGTGGGGACGTTCCCTAAGGTGCCACCTTAGCCTACCTTGCCCATCTCCAATGCATTATCTTTCTAAAAGACAGTTTAAAATAAAGGAATAAATAAGCTAAGGTGGCACCTTAGGGAACGTCCCCATATTGCTATTTATACAAATCGCGATGATAGATCCTGGCAGAAAAATCTCTTTTCTTGAGGTGGTTCTTTAACTCCTCGGCAATGAGAACAGACCTGTGCTTCCCCCCTGTGCATCCGACAGAAATTGTCAGATGGCTCTTCCCCTCACTAACGAATCTTGGAAGTAAATAATCCATAAATCTCTTCAACTCTTGAAGATATTTTTTTGTCTCTTTCTCTCCAAGAACATACTCCTTCACTTGGATATCTTTTCCTGTTTTATCCCGCAACTCATCCACATAAAACGGATTGATCAAAAATCTGGTATCAAACAGCAGATCTGACTCCAATGGAACACCGTATTTATAACCAAAACTGACAACCTGAATTTGTAACTTTTCAATCTTTTTCTTTAGAAACCTCCTGGTCAACTGTTCCTTGAGTTGAGTGATGTCCGTCTCGGAGGTATCAACAACCTCATCCGCTAATCTCTTCACATCAGTCAGTCTATCCCTCTCTAATTGAATACTCTCCAGGATAGATTTCTTGCTCTTCAGGGGATGAGGTCGCCGGCTCTCGCTGTATCTCTTGAGCAAGGTTTCATCCGAGGCCTCGAGAAAAATTAACCGTGGAGTCGCACCTTTCTTGATTTGACTTAAAACCTCAAGAAACTCGGTTTCAAATCCGGCTTCCCGGATATCAATCACCAGGGCCACCTTCTCTATCTCAACCTCTTTCCTCCTCCAGAGTTCAATAAAATTGGAAATAAGCTTGGCAGGGAGGTTGTCAATACAGTAATATCCTAAATCTTCAAGGAAACGGCTGACTACAGTCTTGCCAGAACCGGATAGTCCGGTGATAATTAGAAACCTTTCACTTTTCAAACTATTTTTCTTTCCCATAGTCAACGAGTCGAAAGAACACGATCGAGCTTCTTGACTATATCCTGTGGTGCAAAGTATCCCTTCTCTCTCAGAACGTGGACTTTGCAGGCAACTTCTATTAAAGTCGCAATATTCCGACCCGGAGCCACATGAATATTGATCTGGGGAATTTTCATTCCGAGTATTGAGTAATCCTCTGGAAACTTGAGACCCAAGCGGTCAGATTCTTTTTCTTTTTTCAGGTATTTAGTCAACCGGATGACTAAATCAACCCTAGATTGCTTCAATACGGACTTAGGCCCAAAAATCTCTTTGATATTAATGATTCCAAGTCCCCTTATTTCCATAAAATTGCGCGCGAGCGGCGGGGCCACCCCGACTAATTTATCATTTGCTTTTTTCTGAAGGAGGACAACATCATCGCACACAAAGCAGTATCCTCTGGAGACGAGCTCCAACGCGCTTTCGCTCTTGCCAATACCGCTGTCCCCCATGATCAGGACTCCCAGACCGAAGATCTGGAGTAATCCCGCTGAAATCTTGATTTGTCGAGAGGAGAGACTTAAAAAAAAGCTCTTCACTCCCTCTCGACATTTTTTTTGTGAAAGTTCGGTCATGAAAAGAGGCAACTTTCTTTTTTTGGCCTCTTCAACGATTTCAGGAAAAAAACGGAGCCCCTCTGCCTGGATGACACAAAATGTTTCATCCTTTAATTTCCGCTGGCTGAGTTTCTTTCTTTCAAGAGAAGTGAGGCTTTTCATAGTGCTCGATTCTTTCTTTCCCCAGACCTGGATCGGCAGGCGATTCTCTTTTAGACGATGCAGGGTTGTTTTCCTGGAAAATCCTATTTTTCCTGATGCCGGGATGAGCTCAAGGAGGTTCTTTGTTTTCTGAAAAAAATCTTTGACTTCGAGCGAAAGCTCTTTGTCACTATTCACTTAATTTCTCTTCTTCTTCCCGAATAATTTCCAGTATCGCGCTGATATTTTCAGCATTCATAATCTTTTTCAGAAGAGAGCCGGACTTGCGAACAAGACTCGCAATAGCGGCTAAAATCTGGAGGTTCAAGCTGGGATTATCAGGAGAAGATACGACCAGGAAAAAAATATTGGAGGGATTCCCATCTAAAGACTTAAAATCGACATTTTTTTTCGAAATGGCCAGCAAAATAATTGGATTCTTCACTCCTTTCATTTTGCAGTGAGGAATAGCCACTCCTTCTCCAATGGCCGTGCTTCCTAATTCCTCTCTCTGGAGAAGTTTTTCATACAACTCCTTTTCTTTGTTCACCTTTTTCTTTTTCTTCAAGAAGCTGACCATTTCTTTGAGCGCCCCTTCCCGGTCTTGAGAATCCAGCTCTTCAATAATCATATCTCTTATCAATAAATTATGGAGTTTCATTGTCTTTCTCGTTCAAAAAAATTCATTCAGGTTCCACCAAACCATAATTCCCATCCTTCCTGCGGTAAATGGCCGCCCATTTTTCACTCCCCAGTTTTCTAAATAGAAAAACTTCTTTATTTTCTAAATCAAACTGAAGAAAAGCTTCTTCAACGGACATGGGCTTTAGAGAATAATCGCGACTTCTTATGACTCTTCTTTGCGACTCTTCTGTCTCAACAGGAGGAACGACCTCTTCCTTCTCTCTGATTTTTCTTCTTTTCCTCTCTCTGAGTTTTTCCCTTTCCTTCTTGATCCTTTTCTCGATGTTATCAAAAGCCAAGCCAAGGGAGCTCATCATATCATTAGTCTCTTCGACCGCATTTAAAAGGGCTCTCTTGATCTTCACGTTGATCTCAACTTTATGTCTGTATTTTTCGACAGAAAGGATAAGATCAGCCGAAATTTTCTGGCCTAAAACTTTTTCTAAAGACTGAACTCTTTTATCGCAATATTCTTCAATCTCAGGGGTTATTTGGGTATGTCGAGCCGTAAAATTAATACTCATCAAGCTTCCTCCATCTTGAATTTTCTCTTTCTTATGTGTGAAGGTGAAATTTCAAGCTGCTTCCTGTATTTGGTCACGGTCCGTCGAGCGACCCGAAAGTTTTCTCTTGCCAGTATTTCACCGATTTCAATGTCGCTCAAAGGATTTCCCTTGTCTTCACTATCCACGATTTTTCTAATTCTCTCTTTAATCCTTAACGAAGAAATTTCTTCTCCATAGTCTCCTGAGAGAGATTTATGGAAAAAATATTTGAGAGAAAATACACCCCGAGGTGTCATCATGTATTTATTCGCGACGACCCGACCGACAGTCGATTCATGGACGCCTATCTCTTGAGCGAGTTCGATCAATGTCAAAGGTTTGATATATTCAATCCCCTTTTCGATAAAATCTTCCTGTTTTTCGACAATGTATTTCGCCACTTTGTAAATCGTCTGGTCGCGCTGGTCCAAACTCCGTAAGAACCAGAATGCTTTTTTCATTTTATCCTTCAAAAACAGATAGGCATCACGATTATCCTTTGAGGCTTGAGCCAAGAGCTTTCTGTAGTAGCTATTGATCCTTAAGCGGGGGAGACCCTCGTTATTCAAGGTGATTTTGAGCTCATCATCTTCCTTGGAGACGATAATATCAGGGACAACATAAGACGTCTTCTCCCGACTGTATTTTCTTCCAGGGGCGGGATCCAGGTGTTTGATGACTTCAATATGGTATTTTATAGATGACAGAGGGATTCTCAGAACCTTGGCCAGCTGGGAGTAATCAGATCGCTCCAAAAGATGAAGATGATCACTCACAATTGTTCGAGTGACATCATCTTTCACCTGAAAATAGTCCATCTGCGACAAGAGAGCTTCTTGAAGTGTCAGGCTTCCCACGCTAACCGGATCAAATCCTTTAATGCTTTCCCGGATTTCATTCACTTTCTTCTCAGATGTCTTGTGTGTTTTGGCAATCTCTTCCACTGAAGTCGTCAAATAGCCATCTTCATTTATGTTTCCGATAATATAAAGGGCAATCTCTTTATCCTTCTTATCGGAAAATGCCAGATTCGCCTGCCAGTTGAGATGATCCCAGAGTGAGGTGCTTTCTGAGACAACATTCTCCAAAGAAGGCACTTCCTGTCTTTCCAGGGAAACAGACCGAAATCCATCATCAAAATATTCTTGAAAGTATGATTCAAATTCTGAGTCTTCAGTCCCATCTGGAGATTCAGAGGCCTCATCGGCTCCCAAATCCTCCTGCGTCGGCTCTCGTTCCTTTTCTGGCTCTGCACTGTCCTTTTCCTTCTCGTCCGAACCCTCATCAGGAGTCTTTTCCATGGTTTCTTCCTCAAATTCGAGCATGGGATTCTGAGAGAGTTCGGTGTCGATTATCTCGATTAGCTCTAGATTTGTCAGGGGAAGAAGCTTAATCGCCTGCTGAAGCGCAGGGGCAAGTATCAATTTCTGAACTTGTCTCTGGTCTAATCTTTGTTTCAGCACCATGAGTTGACTCGCATTCAGCTTAATTCATTAAATCAAGAAAGGCTAAAGTCTTCTCCTAAATAACTTTTTCTTACCTCTTCTGAATACACTAGCTTTTGAGGAGTTCCCTCTTTTAATAATCGTCCTCCATCGATGATATACGCTCTATCCGTAATTTTTAATGCTTCACGGACACTGTGATCCGTTATAAGGATTCCTATCCCTCTGTTCTTCAAGGAGAGTATGATGTCCTGCAAATCCAGTATAGTCAAAGGATCGATTCCCGTAAAAGGTTCATCCAGAAGGATAAAACGGGGGGCTGTCAGCAGGGCCCGAGCGATTTCAAGTCGTCTTCTTTCTCCTCCAGACAACGTATACGCTTTGGCTTTAGCCAGCTCATGAAGACCGAACTCTTCCATTATTCTCTGGACCTCGTCTCTCCCATTGGGATGGTCATCCCGGCTCGTCTCGACAATCGAAAAAAGATTATCTTCCACGCTCAATTTCCTGAATGCAGATGGCTCCTGGGGAAGAAGGCACAGGCCTTTTCTGGCCCTGATATACATAGGAAAGCTTGTAATATCCTCTCCATCAAGGACAACCTGACCCGAATCTTGAGGTATGAGTCCGAGGATTAGAGAAAATGTGGTCGTCTTCCCTGCGCCATTAGGCCCAAGAAGCCCCACGATTTCTCCCTTGCTGACATAGAGAGAAACCCCATCCAGTACTTTCTTTTTTCGATAGCTCTTTTCCAGCTTTATCGCTTCTAAATAATCTTTCATCTATCACGTTTTATTATAGTTACTGACCTTTCTCTTTCTTTGTTTTCAACGAGAATTCTACCATCGGCCATGTAAAAAGTCAATTTGTCCCCTTCTGTTCTCCCCCTGTCTTTATCAATAAACACCGGATTTCCAAGAAGAAGGAGCGATTCTTTTTCAGGATCAAAAATGGCCTCTTCTCCAAAGGCTTCGCCCATGTCCTGCGTGACGACAACTTTTTTTCGGCCAACAATTTTTTGTATGCCTTTATCCTCCTCTCCCAGATAAACGGAAATGGACTGGGCGCGAAGAACCGCATCCCTTACAGCTAAAGAGCTTTTTATCTGGTAAACCACAAGATTCTCTTCAGGAAAATAAGCCATTTTCTCAGATGATATTTTCAGTTTTTCCTCTTTTCCTTCTTTTGTTGTATGGGGCATCGTGGACTGGACACCGCCTTCACACAGAATTTTTCCCGTCTCATCAAAAAGTTCGATTTCTTCGCTCTGCAGTACTTTTTTCTCCTGCCAGGCTTTTGTGTCCTCGTTAAAAAGAAAACGCTTCTGTTCGGCGAAATATCTCATCTCTTTG